>JASFFK010000223.1:0-4075 GCA_050124335.1 Chromatiales bacterium
TACCGTGGTCCGAACCCGGCATGCCAATGGTCAGCAGGCCGGTGCGAAACGGGTGCTGGCCGAGGATGAACGAGGCACGGCCCGCGGTGCAGCTCTGCTGCGCATAGGCGTCTGTGAACAGTGCACCCTCTTTGGCGATACTGTCGATGTTGGGCGTCTGGTAGCCCATGATGCCGTGGTTGTAAGCACTGATGTTGTGCACGCCGACGTCATCGCCCCAGATTACGAGGATGTTCGGCTTGTCTGTCTCTGCCTGGGCTGAAGACCAGGCAAATATGGAAAGGAAAAGCAGTGATGCAAATACACGGCTGGTGGTGAACCCATTAAGTTGTTTCATTCATGGCGCTCCAGTCTGTTTGTCGTATTGTTCGCCAGGGAGATTCATTTCCGAGTGAACCGCTTCCTGAAGTGTGATGAGCATCGCCAACGGGCGTATTGACACCTTCAGCCGATGACACAATAGATGCAACCTACACCAGAAGGTAAGCTTTTCAAACAGCGGCCTTCTACGGAAATAGACCACGGCTCGTCGTAAGGAAACCATGGAAGTATGAGAATTTCTGACGGAAGAGCTCCCAAATGACGGCTTTCATGGCTCATTCGTAGCCGGTGACAAAGAAATTACATTTCATCGATAAAAAACAACAACTGGATAACATAAATCTCATTTATGCCTTGTATCTTTACTGGAAACCGCAGGACAAGTGGATGAACAATGAAAAAGACTTACTTCGTCAAGATCACGCAAGTCAACCAGTGGGGTAACGAGACCATTGAAGAGATTGGTCCTGTTGACTGGAAACGTGCAAAGGAGCTTCTTGATGCAACAGACAGCTTGGTTGAGAACTACCTGCATACCCGTTTCCTGGAGCGCGAACGGAAATATCGCAAATTAATGCTCCAGGGGGGCAGAAGTTACCGTATCGTCGAGGCGATAGAGACACACTAATAACACAACTTCAAGCCCTGTTATCGGGTAATCTGTCTGGCGAGTGGCCGCCAGGCAGATTTTTTTATGTCCGCTCACCATCCTGTTGACGAGGACAGCTGTCCAGATAGTCCCCCATCACGTTGCAAAATGGACTGCACAAGGATAAGAAATCACAATGTGCAATAAGGCTGATTAATAGCGAAGGCAATGCGTGTGAAAATCATCGCTGTCGACTGGGGAAAGGATACTCGAAAACGATCCGCTTACATCTCGGACGTACATGCGAGACGGATTTCCCGCCTGCCTTTCGATGGCCGTCTCTTCCACCTGATCGAGCATGCCATTTCATTGCAAGGCCCGGTACTGATCGGGATTGATGCCGCAATCGGTTACCCGGCAGCTGACTGGCGGGTTCTTGTTCACAAGAGCGGAACCGGAGCATCCGGCTTTGCAGATTTTCTGCTTGGCGAGATCCTGCCCCCGGACTTTTTCAACCCAATTACTGAGCCCGATGACTGGTCACCGGAACGCCCGTTCATCAGGCCGCCTCCCGGGCGCTGGTCTCTTAAAGCTTTTGAAGCAGCCAGCAGCGCAGGTTTTTACCGGGTTATTGACAGGCGCCTGAAGGCTCAGCCGATCTTCGTGACGAGCGGGCTGCCCGGAAGCGTTGGTAGCGGAACGCGCGCCCTCTGGCAGGAGCTCAGAGAGCTCAATGAGAGGCTAAGCTTTTCTATCTGGCCATTCCACGGATCCATCTATGAACTGCTCGGAAAAGAACAACCTGTCATTGCCGAGATCTATCCGAAGGCCTGCTACGCTATTGCGCTGTCGGAAAGTCTGCCTGCTCCTCTGTGCCCGATTGCAAAGACGAAGCAGGCAGCAAGGCAAAATGCACTGGAGGCGCTGTGCGAAGCAGCATGGGTATCACGGAATCAGATCACCATCGAGGATATTCAGCCGGCAAGAGCAAACGAAGATGACTTCGATGCATTGATGTCTGCAGCAGCGCTCACGCGACTCTTTCTCGAGAAAGCTTCCCTAGAAGAGGCCGATGATATCGACTCAAGGGTTGAAGGAGGCGTTCTGGGTGCAGCAAGCCTGTCAGGCAAGACGGGCGATACCGCAAGATCCTGTAAATCACTGGTCGGCTCGGGTCAGCATGCGACAAGGACAGTGCGTCCGCTCCACTGCCCTGTCCCTGGTTGTCTCCATGTTTTTGCACGAGGCCGCAGCGGCTGGGATGCACATCTCGCCTCGGTTAAAACACACCCCGACTGGCATCCGGATGTCCGGGACGCAGCAAGGCGCAAGAAGATTTTCAGGAGGGAATTTCCTGACTGGTTCGAATGAAGCACGTCAGGACGAGCCGGCTGAATGACCGGTCAGGCAGAGCTACAGGATGGTATTGACTGTCGGATAACCCCGGGGCCGGAATACCATGCAACAGCCTGAACTTCGCTCATCTGTCTGAAACCGGGCCCACCGCCTGTGAAGAAATTACTCAACACAGCAGGCTCTGCCTTACTGTCTCTTTAGCCAGATCAGGACTTCAGATCAAACAGGGTTTCCATGGCAATGACATCATTGATGCGCTGCCGCTCATTGGCGATGTTCACGAGTCCCACCGCCACGGCCGGGTTATGTCCGAGTATGGTTTCAAGATCCTTTTTGTCCATCTCGAGGACGATACAATCGGTAAGCGCGGTTACTGTTGCATTACGTGGTGCATTCTGAAGAAGCGACATCTCGCCGATCAAATCTCCCCTGCCGGCCTCTCCGAGTTTGCGGATGCCATGACCCTCCTCGTCGTTTTGCGTGATCTCCACACGACCCTCACCGATCACGAAAAGAACATCCCCGGTTTCGCCCTCCCGGCAAAGTGCATGTCCTGCAGGGCAGGCTGCCACTCTCATGAGATCGGCAATTTCCCGAACCCTGCTCTCGTCCTGGTGTTTCATGATCTCGCGAAGGAGTGCGACTTTATCGAATGGTTTTTCGCTGTTCATTACCACTGTTCGATCCTTTCTGAAAGAGTCTCTGCCACATGCTTGTGATGCTGATCCGGCTGAGTGCAAGACACGCCTGGCGAGGTGGCACACTCCGGCCACTTTAACACTTTCCAGGGATACAGGGTCATGGGAACACTCAAGCTCCTATATCCTGCACACGAAAAAAGCCCGTCACAATGACGGGCAATTGTCTCTCAGGAGGAGGAAATCCATGCAGGATCGGCACGTATTACGGTGGCGTCACACTCCCGTGGTCTTGCGGGCATACACTGCCTGCCACCGGGTATGAGGCTAACAGCCAATCGTTTCAGTTCTGTGAAGGGTATCCGAATGACGGAGTTCAGGTTGGAAACATGCGGGGAAGCAGTCCAGGCGCTGACCTGCTCTCAAAGGAGGCCGTTTCATTTCCCGACCGTGCTGAACTTCCAGGAACCATCCTCCACCCTGCAGAGCAGATACTTGCCTGTCGGGCTCGCGTTCTCACCCTTCGCTGTCCTGAAGCTCAGCCAGCGACATCGCATTCCATCCTGCTCGAGTGTCTCCAGCACACTGATTTCCCCACTCGCTTGCGTCGCTTCGTTGCGCCAGGATTTGCTGCTGCCGTCCCCGTGATTGTCCAGGAGGTCACGCCCTGTTGATCTCAGCATGTCCCAATCTTCCGGGGAGAGTTCCGCGTAGACCGATCCCTTCAGAAAGGACCATGATGCGACTGTCCTTGCCTGAACGGCGCCAGCTGTCAGAATGAGCAGCAGGCAGGCCACTGCGCTGAGGCAACGAAATTTCATAGAGACTCCTCCCGGATGATCTGTTCTTCCAGCTAGTTTAATCAGGCATCCCGGGCTATTCCAGCAGGCGATCAACAGCCTGACCCTACAAAAATCTGACATAAATCAGTCAGGATGTAATTAACCCGTCACATCCGGAGTGGCATGGCTACAATCGCCCGAATGACAACTCTTATTGCAACAGGGCACGAAGGGACCTCGTCGACTGACCAGATAACATGTGTATAGGCATCCCGATGCGCGTCGTCGAGGCGCACTCACATTTCGCCATTTGTGAAGCGGGCGACAGGCAGAAACGCGTCAATACTCTTTTTGTCGGCGAGGTCGAGCCCGGACAGTGGCTGCTCGTC
>JASFFK010000224.1:0-4068 GCA_050124335.1 Chromatiales bacterium
TGCCCCCCCATCTTGCAGAGGCCGTCGCAAGCGCGAATGAACAGGCTGGAAGAATGCGGCGTATCATCGAGGATTTGCTCGTGCTTTCACGACTGGAGGGAACCCGGTTGTCACGTCACAGCGGTGAGCGTCTGAATATTTCCGCCATACTTCGCCAGATTATCAACGACCTGCAGAAAACCGTGTCAGGCAAATCGCATCTTTTCAGGCTGGATCTGGATGAAGGGCTCTGCCTGAGGGGGAACGAGGCAGAAATCCAGAGTGTCTGCATGAATCTCATCAGTAACGCAGTCAAGTACACACCTGACGGCACAAGAGTCGACGTGCGCTGGTACCGGAATTCAGCAGGCCATGCCTGCCTCGATGTCGAGGACGATGGTCCGGGTATTCCCGTTGAACATCTGCCGCACCTGACCGAGCGATTTTATCGTGTTGATGCGGGTCGTTCGCGAGAGATCGGCGGTACGGGCCTTGGCCTCTCAATCGTCAAGCACGTCGTTCAACGGCACGGTGGTTTCCTGCACATTGACAGTGAGCCCGGTCTTGGCTCCACTTTTCGCGCCTGTTTTCCTGATTATCGGCTGCTGTCATAAAAGTTTCATATTTCTGTCATATCGTAGCAACACTCGATAACCATACTGCGCGCAATCGTAAACACCCTGAGGCTAACCACCATGAGAAAACTGATTCTCGCGGCTGCAATCACTGCAGTCACCCTGCCTGCAGCACAGGCGGCTAATCGTGACACCATCAATATCGTTGGTTCTTCAACCGTTTATCCGTTCGCAACCGTCGTTGCCGAGCAGTTCGGCAAAACGACTTCTTTTAACACTCCCAAGATCGAATCGACGGGTTCCGGTGGCGGTATGAAGCTCTTCTGCGCTGGTGTTGGTGTGGATACACCCGACCTGACCAATGCTTCGCGTCGTATCAAGGCGTCCGAGCTCGAGAGCTGCAACAAGAACGGCGTGACCGTCGTCGAGGTCAAGGTTGGCTATGACGGCATCGTTGTTGCAAACGCAAAGAGCGCTCCGGAATACAACCTTAGCCGCAAGGACATCTTCCTTGCTCTTGCAGCCAAAATTCCGGGACCGGATGGCAAGCTCATCGATAACCCGCACAAGACCTGGAAAGACGTGAACGCTGCGCTGCCCGCGGCTCCGATCAAGGTTCTCGGTCCGCCTCCTTCTTCCGGCACGCGTGATGCCTTCGAGGAACTTGCACTGGGTGGCGGCGCCAAGAAGATCGAAGACCTGAAGACCCTGCGTGGCATGAAAGATGGTGACGAGATGAAAGCCATGATGGACAAGCTCGGAATCGACATGGCCGTATACGACGACGTCATGAAGAAAAAAGGCAAGGTTTCCGGCAAGGATGTCTTCAAGAAAGTGGCATACCACATCCGTGAAGATGGTGCCTACATTGAGGCTGGCGAGAATGATAACCTGATTGTCCAGAAGCTTGAGAAAGACACGGGTGCACTGGGTGTCTTCGGCTTCAGCTTCCTCGACACCAACGCTGACAAGATCAAGGGCGCTTCCATCGATGAAAAAGCCCCGACTTTCGATAACATTGCAGACGGTTCCTACCCGGTTTCGCGCCCGCTCTATACTTACGTGAAGAAAGAGCATGTCGGCAAGATTCCCGGTATCACTGAATACCTGGCAGAGTTCACCAGCGAAAAAGCCTGGGGTGACGAGGGATACCTTGTCGAAAAAGGCATGATCCCGATGCCGAAAGCCGAGCGTGACCAGTTCAAGGCAGACGCAGAGACACTCAAGCCGCTGACCATGTAAAATCTGGTCCAGCCAGGTACCGGCAAGTGAAAAGGGGGGAGTCTGACTCCCCCCTTTTCCTGTCAGCATGAGAGATTTTTCGCAACAGGAAGCCTGCAAGCTTCCGATAATCTGCCAGGGCAGATCCATCAAGGGTAACTAGAGTGACACAGACGAACCTACTGATCCTTCTGGTGCTGGCAGTGATGGCCGTTCTCTATTATCTGGCCAAGCAAAGGGCTGTCTCTTCCGTAGGTGGCCCTTCCCAAATACGCAACCTCCATTCCTTGCCAGGACACTACGGAATCTATGCAGCGCTTTGGGCTGCTGTGCCAGCAGTGGTTGCACTTTTCCTTTGGGTAGCAGGAGAGGACTGGTTCGTTACCAAGCTTGTAGTGACGAACCTTCCCGAGGAAACACGCAATTTGCCAGATGCGGAATTAAGCCTGGTCGTCAATGACATCAAGAATCTTGCTGTCGGTGATATAACCACCGATCAGGAAAACCCGGCCATCCAGGCAGCTGCGGATCACTATAGCAATCTCAAGTCGATCGCAGGTGCAGCGAAATTTGTCGTGATTCTCGTGCTGGCCATCATCGGCGGCATGATCGCATGGCGGACTGTTTCACCCCATATGAAGGCAAGGAACAGGGTTGAGACCATTTTCAGAACGTTACTGATTCTCTGTTCCGTCATTGCCATATTCACAACAATTGGTATTGTTCTCTCAGTCCTCTGGGAATCGCTCATCTTTTTCCGGGAGATCCCCTTTTTCGAATTCCTGTTCGGTACTCACTGGAATCCGAGTACCAACTCCTTCGGTGCAATCCCGATTTTTGCGGGCACATTGCTGATCTCTCTGATCGCGATGCTGATCGCTGTGCCAATCGGCCTGATGTCAGCCGTCTATCTGTCCGAGTATGCCGGACGGCATGTACGAGCGTATGCCAAACCACTTCTTGAGATACTGGCCGGTATTCCGACAGTGGTATACGGCTTTTTCGCGGCCTTGACTGTTGCACCTTTCTTCGCGAATGTCGGCCGTTCCATCGGCTGGAACATCTCTCCGGAGAGTGCGCTTGCGGCCGGCGTCGTGATGGGGATCATGATTATCCCTTTTGTGTCCTCGCTTTCTGATGACGTGATTAACGCAGTTCCTCAGGCAATGCGCGATGCATCCTACGGTATGGGGGCCACCAAATCAGAAACGATCACGAAGGTTATCCTTCCAGCAGCGCTTCCGGGTATCGTCGGCAGCGTGCTCCTGGCAGCCTCACGGGCAATCGGCGAAACCATGATCGTGGTCATGGCAGCAGGTCTCTCCGCGAATCTCACCGCCAATCCATTCGAGGCGGTCACGACTGTAACGGTGCAGATCGTGACTGCCCTTGTCGGTGACCAGGAGTTCGATAGCCCCAAGACACTGGTCGCTTTCGCGCTTGGCCTCGTACTCTTCGTCGTCACATTGGTACTCAATATCTTTGCCCTGCACGTGGTGCGCAAGTACCGCGAGCAGTATGACTGAGGGAGTGGGTGATGAGTGAAACAACACAAGCCGTAAAGAAATCACTGCCCAGGCGGTATCGCAAGGAGAAGATTTTCAGAGCAATCGGAATGTCTGCCATTATCGTTGGCCTCGCATTTGTCGTCATTCTTTTTGCAAACATCATCTCGAAAGGCTATCCGGCATTTCAACAGACATACATAAAGCTGCCGATTGATTTCAATGAAGAGGTCATCGATCCGTCCGGTGAGCGTGACCCGGAGAAGATGGCAAGAGCCGATTATCAGGGACTCATCAAGCAGTCACTGCGTGATATGTTTCCGGATGTTTCTGGACGTCGCGACAGGTTTGCACTCTACAAGCTCATCAGTCAGGGCGCGGGATTCGAACTCAAGGATATGGTAATTGAGAATCCCGAACTCATCGGCCAGACACGGGAAATCTGGCTTCTTTCAGACGATGAAATTGATGTTTATCTCAAGGGTAACGTCACAAAAGTCAACGAGATGGAATTAAGCGGGAAGCCCTACGCCAGTGGTGATACCGGCGTCATCCAGATTACCGGTGACGGTGAGGTTTTCACGCCTGTCATCGAGAAGATGCAGGAATTATTCTCGGATGAACAGGCACGCGTGGAGAAAGAGCTCGAAGGTGAGAGGGCCAGACTCGAAAAGTTGAACAGTGATCTCGTCAACAGCAGGGAGTTGCTGGCCGAAGCTGAGAAATACAACTACCCGACCCGTATCGAGCGATACAAGGAGATAATCAGCAATATCGAGGGAGAGATC
>JASFFK010000225.1:0-4056 GCA_050124335.1 Chromatiales bacterium
ATGCAATCCGGCAGACACAGGCAGGGCTCCTTGTGGCAGGTGCCGGGCACACTGCATACACCGATCGAGCAGCAGGCTGTCCTGCTGTCCGACAGCACAGCCGCGGCGGATTTCATGCGTTTCGCAAAAAGCGAACCTGCACACACCATCATCCGCGGATTCGGTTACGGAATTCCCGATGTTCAGTGAACAGGACCTCACGGCCCTCGCGGTCACGCTGAAACTGGCGACGCTCACGACGCTGATCCTGTTGCTGATTGGCACCCCGCTTGCGTGGTGGCTGGCGCGGACACGCTGGCGTTTTCGCTTCCTGATCGAGGCAGTGATCGCCCTTCCGCTGGTGCTGCCACCAACCGTTCTCGGTTTCTATCTCCTCATCGCACTCGGACCCGATGGGCCTGTCGGCGGACTCATGCAGGCATTCGGCGGCACGCCGCTGGCTTTTACATTCACGGGACTCGTGATCGGCTCTGTTTTCTATTCCATGCCGTTCGTTATCCAGCCGTTGCAGAATGCCTTCACAGCCATCGGCAGGGAACCGATGGAAGTTGCCGCCACGCTGCGCGCAGCCCCGCTGGACCGGTTTTTCAGCGTGGCGGTCCCTCTCGCGCGCCCCGGCTTCCTGACTGCTGCCGTACTCGGTTTTGCACACACTCTCGGAGAGTTCGGTGTCGTGCTCATGATTGGCGGCAATATTCCGGGCGAGACGCAGGTCGTCTCGATCGCCATCTATGACCATGTCGAGTCCCTGGAATATACGCAGGCGCACTGGCTGTCTGGCGGCCTGCTGTTGCTCTCCTTTCTGCTGCTGGTCTCTATCTACGCGTTCAACAGGCGCTTCACGGTGGCACGTCCATGAGCATCGAGGCACGTTTCAGGAGCGACCGCGAGGGATTTTCACTCGATATGGACCTCAGGCTTCCCGACCGGGGCGTCATCGCGCTCTTCGGTCCTTCGGGCTGCGGCAAGACGACACTGCTTCGGGCGATCGCAGGACTGGAACCGGGCATACGCGGACGACTGGAGGTTGGCGGCCAGACCTGGCAGGACGACGACATCTTCCTGCCAGCCCACAAACGCCCCCTGGGTTATGTCTTTCAGCAACCCGGACTTTTTCCGCATCTTGACGTGCGGCGCAATCTTGAATACGGCATGAAACGCCTCAAGGCTGACAGGCGCAGGGTATCGCTCGATGACGCTGTGACACTGCTCGGCATCGGCCACCTGCTCGACCGCCGTCCCGACCAGCTCTCGGGTGGTGAACAGCAGCGTGTCGCCATTGCACGTGCGCTTGCGGTCAGCCCCGGCATACTGCTGATGGACGAACCCCTGTCGGCGCTCGACGACGCACGCAAGCAGGAAATCCTGCCATGGCTGGAATCACTGCATGACGAGCTCGAGATCCCGGTACTGTATGTGAGTCATTCCCGTGACGAAGTTGCACGACTCGCTGATCACCTGGTGCTGATCGAGGAGGGCCATAACAGGGCCTCCGGGCCAATCGACGACATGCTCACCCGTCTCGATCTGCCGCTCTCGACCGGTGGCGATGCGGAGGCACTCATCGAGGCAAGGGTCGCAGGGCAGGATATCGGCTACGGCCTGACCTGGCTCGACTTTCCCGGCGGACGATTCAACGTCATCCACAAGGACCTCGAAACCGGCAGCCGGGTACGCCTGCGCCTGCTGGCTCGCGACGTCAGCCTGACACTGCAACCCCAAACAGACACCAGCATCCTTAATATCTTTGCCGCGACAGTCGATGGGCTTGCCAGCGACGGGGATGCGCAGGTGGTCGTCCGCCTGCTTGCTGGCGGCGTGCCGCTTCTGGCGCGGGTCACGCGCAAGTCAGCCGACCTGTTGCGTCTCGCACCGGGCAAACAGCTCTATGCCCAGGCAAAGAGCGTTGCCGTACTCTCATGACTCCCCTGGCGCCAGCCCACCACGGCCTGCAGACATGACAGCTCTGCTCGAGATCGACGGCTCCACGGGCGAAGGCGGTGGCCAGGTATTACGAAGCTCCCTGTCGCTGTCGATCCTGACAGGGAAACCGATCCGGATCACCGGTATCCGTGCGAATCGCGACAGGCCGGGGTTGCGCCCGCAGCACCTCATGGCGCTTCGCTCGGCTGCGCGCATCAGCAAGGGCATCGTGCGGGGCGACCGGGTGGGTTCGACGGACATCACTTTCGAACCCGGGCCCGCTGTCCCGGGCAGTTATCTTTTCGATATCGGGACGGCAGGCGCAACATCGCTGGTCATGCAAACCCTCCTGCTGCCACTGGCGCTTGCCGACGGAAGCTCGACGGTCACCATACATGGAGGAACGCACGTCCCCTGGAGCCCCTGCTATCACTATCTCGACTGGAACTGGCGTCCGCTTCTGAACCGCATCGGTGTCGCCTTCGAGCTGGAGCTGCAGATGGCCGGCTTCTATCCACATGGCGGCGGCCAGATAGCGGCAGAGATTCCAGGCGGCAGCAGGATTCAAGGGCTTCAGCTTTGTCAGCGTGGAAGGCTGCTGGGCATTCAGGGACTGTCTGCCGTCGCTGACCTTCCCCGCGAGATCGCTGAACGCCAGCGCAACCAGGCGCTGAAACGGCTGTATGAACTGCCCGACTCTCCCGAATGCGTGATCGACATCGCCAGCCTGCCGACTCGCAGCAAGGGAACCCTGTTGGTGTTACTGGCCGAGTTCGAACAGGGTCGCGGCTGTTTCTTCGCGCTTGGCGCACGCGGAAAGCGGGCGGAGACAGTCGCGGATGAGGCAGTCGATGCGCTCATTGAATTTCTCGCTACAGACGCAACGGTCGACCACTGGATCGCCGATCAGCTGCTGCTTCCTCTGGCGCTTGCTGATAGCGGATCGGAATTTATTACCAGCCGCGTCACCGGGCATCTCATGACAAATGCGGATATCATCAACCAGTTCCTGCAAGTCGATATCAGCATCCATGGCGCTTGTGGCGAACCCTCCAGGATCGCCATCGAACCGCCCGGAAAAGCGTCATAACGCTTTCGTCTTCTCTCTGCTTGCGGGTACCATCACAAGCATCGCCTCAATCCCGGATGAACTGAATGGTCGAACTCTACGAAAAACTCGGACTCTTCTACGTCGGACAGGATGTCGACAGGGAAAGCATGGCAGCGACAGGTGACCTGACACTCCTCAAGAATACCAACTTCACAACCCATGCCGCGATCATCGGCATGACCGGCAGTGGCAAGACGGGCCTTGGTATCGGCCTCATCGAAGAAGCTGCTATCGACAACATCCCGTCCATCGTGATCGATCCGAAAGGCGACATGGGCAACCTGCTGCTGACGGACCCGACATTCTCACCGGAAGTCTTCAGGCCCTGGGTGGCCGACGAGGCCAGGGCGAAAGGCAAGCAACCCCTGGCCTACGCGAAACAGGTAGCACAGATGTGGAAAGAAGGCCTTGCTTCCCATCACCAGGACGCCAGCCGTGTCGAGACCTTCGGCAAGGTTGACAAGGCCATCTACACACCGGGCAGCAGCGCCGGGATCAGCGTCAACGTGCTGAGCTCACTCGATGCGCCACCGGCGGAGATCATGGATGACAGCGACCTGTTTGCATCCACCCTTTCATCGACTGTCAGCAGCCTGCTCGCCCTCGTCGGCATCGAGGCCAACCCGGTCGAATCCAGGGAATACATCCTGATCGCGCAGATCCTCAGCAATGCATGGATCGCTGGAGAGAGCCTGAGTCTCGAGGATCTCATCGGACGCATCATCAGCCCCTCCTTCAGAAAAATCGGCGTATTGCCCCTCGACGACTTCTACCCGAGGGAGAAGCGTTTCAACCTCGCGACCAGATTCAACTCCGTCATTGCATCACCGACGTTCAGTGCATGGCTGGAGGGCGAGACGCTCGACATTCAGAGGATGCTCTATGACGAAGAGGGAAATGCCAGGATCGCCATATTTTCAATTGCGCACCTGAGTGATGCCGAGCGCATGTTTTTCGTTACCCTGCTGCTGAACAGGTACATCGCCTGGATGCGACGGCAAAGCGGTTCCGGAAGCCTGAAG
>JASFFK010000226.1:0-4053 GCA_050124335.1 Chromatiales bacterium
ATGGTTTCCTTACGACGAGCCGTGGTCTATTTCCGTAGAAGGCCGCTGTTTGAAAAGCTCACCTTCTGGTGTAGGTTGCATCTATTGTGTCATCGGCTGAAGGTGTCAATACGCCCGTTGGCGATGCTCATCACACTTCAGGAAGCGGTTCACTCGGAAATGAATCTCCCTGGCGAACAATACGACAAACAGACTGGAGCGCCATGAATGAAACAACTTAATGGGTTCACAACCAGCCGTGTATTTGCATCACTGCTTTTCCTTTCCATATTTGCCTGGTCTTCAGCCCAGGCAGAGACAGACAAGCCGAACATCCTCGTTATCTGGGGCGATGACGTTGGCGTGCACAACATCAGTGCTTACAACCACGGCATCATGGGCTACCAGACGCCCAACATCGACAGTATCGCCAAAGAGGGTGCACTGTTCACAGACGCCTATGCGCAGCAGAGCTGCACCGCGGGCCGTGCCTCGTTCATCCTCGGCCAGCACCCGTTCCGTACCGGCCTGCTGACCATCGGCATGCCGGGTTCGGACCACGGTATCCCGGACTGGGCGCCGACGATCGCCGACCTGGTCAAGGACCACGGCTACCTGACAGCGCAATTCGGCAAGAATCACCTGGGTGACCAGGACAAGCACTTGCCTACCAACCATGGTTTCGACGAGTTCTTTGGCAACCTTTATCACCTGAACGCCGAGGAAGAACCGGAGACCTACTACTACCCCAAGGACGCGGAGTTCAGGAAGAAATTTGGTCCGCGCGGCGTGATCAAGTCCACCGCCGACGGGAAGATCGAAGACACTGGTCCGATGACGCGCAAGCGTATGGAGACAGCCGACGAGGAGTTCCTTGGCGCTGGACTGGATTTCATCGATCGTGCGCACACGGCTGACAAACCCTTCTTTCTGTGGTTTAACTCAACACGTATGCATGTATGGACTCGCCTCAAGGAAGAGTCCCGGGGACGTACCGGCATCGGCCTCTACCCGGATGGCATGGCGGAGCATGACGACCACGTCGGTATGTTGCTGGCCAAGCTGGACGAGCTAGGCATTGCCGACAACACCATCGTCATATATTCCACCGACAACGGTGCCGAGACGGTCTCCTGGCCGGACGGCGGTATCACCCCGTTCAAGGGCGAGAAGGGCACAACCTGGGAAGGCGGCTTCCGCGTGCCGCTGGTCGTCCGTTGGCCCGGGGTGATCGAGCCGGGTACCAAGAACAACGACATCATCTCCCACGAGGACTGGATGCCGACCCTGCTGGCGGCAGTTGGTGAGCCTGACATCATAGAGAAGCTCAAGCAGGGGCATACTGCCAATGGCAAGCAGTGGAAAGTGCACCTCGACGGCTACAACTTCCTGCCTCGCTTCAAGGGTGAGGCGGAAGAAGGCCCGCGCAACCAGATCTTCTACTTCGGTCAGGGCGGCGAACTCAACGCGGTGCGCTGGAATGACTGGAAGATCCACTTCGCTATCCTCGAGGGTAACATCACCGATGCTCAGCGAATCGAGCCTTCATGGCCACTCGTCATCAACCTCAAGGCCGACCCCTACGAGCATGCCTGGGAAGAGTCGGGTATGTATATGCGCTGGATGGCCGACAACATGTGGTTGTTCGTACCGGTACAGGCTGAGATCCAGAAGTTTCTGCTGACGATGAATGACTACCCGTTCCAGGAAGGCCAGTCACTGAACGCCGGTGGCATCAATTACCAGTCGCTCAAGGCACTGAAGATCCTCGAACAGATCCGGGAAAAGGGTCTGATCGAGCGCCCCGGAAACTGATCCGGACCTCATGGGTAGCTGTGGAGATCATGAGTCTGCCCTGTAAACAGCAAAGCCCGCCATTTGGCGGGCTTTGCTATCTGAGCAATAATCACTCAAGATTTGAACAATTTCTCCCAGGTCAGTAACAGATGTTGAATAAACTGCTGTACACATTTTCCAGAAGCTCTTGCTTCACACTGCAAAAGACGCTTCTTCCTGTCCTCATGCTCGGTTGCCTCGTTGCCGTAACACCTGCTTCCGCCCTGGATCAGCCACCGCGCCTGATTCTCCAGATCACGGTTGATGCATTGCGGGGCGATCTTCCGCAGCGTTTTTCACACATGTTCGGTGAGGGTGGTTTTCGTTATCTCATGGACGATGGTGTCTACTACAACAATGCGCATTACAGGCATGCCAATACAGAGACAATCGTCGGACATGTCTCGCTTGCTACCGGAACCGTTCCGGCCGCGCATGGCATGGTTGCCAATGTCTGGTATGACCGGGAAAAGGATCGTCTGACCTACAACATCGAGGACGAACGCTATCAACTGCTTACTGCCGGTGCCGATGTCGACAAGGAGACAGAGATCGATCCCACCCAGAAGGCGGCGAAAGTCGACGGCCGCTCTCCGGCTGCCATTCTCTCCTCGACATTCAGTGATGAGCTGTCAGTACACTATGGTGGCAAGTCAAAGATCTTCGGTGTGTCTGTGAAGGACCGCGGTGCTGTCTCGCTTGCCGGTCACGCTGGCAAGGCTTTCTGGTTCTCGAAGGCAACCGGTGAGTTTGTAACCAGTAGCTACTTCTACGAACAGTACCCGGAGTGGGTGAACGCCTGGAATGCCGGCAAGCCTGCGCTCTCTTATGCCGGCAAGTCATGGCAACTCTCCCGGGAACCCTCTGGTTACATTTTCGGGAATGCTGACGACAAGGACTATGAGACTGATTTTCCGGGCTATGGGCGGACCTTCCCGCATCCATTTGGAGAGGCTGGCGACAAGTATTTCACGACACGCCTGACGCTGAGTCCCGCCGGCGATGAACTGACGGCCGATTTCGCAAAGAGACTGATCGATGAGGAGGGGCTTGGCCAAGATGAGATACCGGATTATCTCGCGGTCAGTTTTTCCTCAACGGATTATGTGGGCCATATTTTCGGGGCTTCGAGCCTGGAAGCGGAAGACAACATGGGGCGGCTCGACAGAACACTGGCTGATTTGTTCAGTCATGTGGACAAGGCCGTCGGTCTTCAGAATACCCTTGTTGTGCTCTCTGCCGATCATGGCCAGCCCGAGGTGCCCGGGCACATGCACGAACGGGGCATCGAGGATGCGCAGCATTTCGATACAGACGCTCTTGACAAGACACCGGCGATCGAGGCACTGAAAAAGCAATTCGGTGTTGGAGAAGAGCTTATCGAGATGTATTCCCAGCCTTATCTCTATCTCAACAGGGAGCTGATCGCTGAGAAGGGGCTCGACCAGGCCGAGGTGGAAGCGGCCATCGCAAGGGAGCTGGTCAAGTTCGACGGTATTGCGGCAGCCGTATCCAGTACCGCGCTGCGCACGGCAAGTCTGCCTGATACGCTGCTGAACCGTTCCATCCTGCGTAATTTTCATCCCAAGCGATCCGGGGACATCTACCTCGTTTTCGAGCCCTATGTGTTCATCAACGATTTTGATGGACTGACAGTTGCCTCGACACATGGCTCTCCCTGGCGCTATGACACCTATGTCCCGGTAATGTTCGCAGGACATGGGCTTAAGCCCGCATTGGTCAGCAGGGAGGTGGCGCCGTACGATATTGCACCGACATTGTCGACCTATCTGGGTATCAAGCCACCCTCCGCCTCTATCGGGGAGCCTCTGGCTGAAGTTGTCACCAATAGCCAGTGACCGGGCGATTGGTAAACCTGATATGGTTGCTTTCCCGTTTCATAACGAACATCCCTTTTGGAGGAACAGGATCATGAAAAGCTGCAAGACATTGATTTTTTGCCTTGGTATCGCCGTTGCGGTGCCTGTCGCAGCGCAAGACAACCTGAGTGATGCTTCCGATCTGCGGCCCGAGGCCGAGATGGAGGCGCCACCAGTTGAGCTGGGCCGGGATCTGCTTGTTGAAGCGACCTCGACGGTGGAGGAGGTGAACAAGGCAGATCGCCTGATCACGCTGAAAGATGCTGACGGGGACCTGGTGACAGTGAAGGCAGGCGAGGAGGTTAGAAACTTCGACCAGATCTCCAAAGGTGATCTGGTGACGGTGACCTATTACCAG
>JASFFK010000227.1:0-4040 GCA_050124335.1 Chromatiales bacterium
TCCACGACTGGGACATTCTCGACCGCGCCATCTTCACCCTCGCGAGATCGGGCTACTGGGACGATCTCGAGATCCGTTTTCCCGTGAAGCATAGTGATCTTGTCGGCCGTTATTCGAAAAGCCGGCAACTCGATACCTCATGGGCTTTTGGCATCCTGCGACAGGAGAGTGCCTTCATGCGCGATGCGAACTCCAGCGCCGGCGCGCGCGGTCTGATGCAGCTGATGCCGGGAACCGCGAAACTGGTCTCGAAAAAATTCGGGCTTGGCAGCACAGCCGGCAGTGAACTCATCAAGCCCGACAAGAATATCGCTCTTGGAACCGGCTACCTGCGCATGATGCTCGACAAGTTCGACAACAATCTAACCCTCGCCACAGCCTCCTACAATGCGGGACCTGGCCGGGCGAAACGCTGGCAATATGAGAAGCCGCTGCCGGCAGACATCTGGGTCGAGCTGATTCCCTTCAACGAGACGCGCGGCTATGTCAAGAACGTAATGACCTATGCCTCGATCTACGACAGGCGCCTGGGGAATGGAAAAACGCTGAGAATCAGTGAGCGTATCGGAACGATCCCGGCTCGCAAAGGCTGAGAAGGCAGCTTACTGCTGGCGCTCCTGCATCTGGTTCCCAGCTGCAGAGAGCATTTCTGCGCGGGCATGGTTGAACTGTTCCGGCGTCATCTGCTTCACGAGCTCTTCCATCGCCTTGCCGGCACGCTTGCTGCCGTTGGCAACAGCAAGAGACAGCCACTGGAAAGCGCGAACCAGGTCCTTCTCGACATGCTTCCCTTCCATGAGCATCTTGCCCAATGCGAACTGGGCCGGCGGAAATCCCTGGTCAGCAGCCTTGTAGTACCACTCCAGTGCCTTGTTGTGATCACGCTGTGCGCCGAACTGGGCGAAACGGTACATGGTCGCAATCATGTACTGGTCCTTGGGTTCACCATGCTCGGCCGCCTTGAAGTACCAGTAACGGGTCTTTTCGTCGTCCTGCTGCACACCCAGGCCATTGGCATAGAGCCAGGCAAGGGTTGACATGGCCTCGACAAGGCCAGCTTCGGCAGCCTGGCTGATGTATTCCACGGCACGGGAGTACTGCAGATCGACTTCGTCGCCGTTGGCATACATGATGCCAAGCTGGTAAGCAGCTTTGGCATTGCCCCGGGCGGCCGCATCCTGCAGCACCTTCAGCGTGACGCTGATGGTTTCATTGTCGGGTTTCTGAGACTCGTCGCCCATAAACGGGTACCACTTGTGGAGACAGAGGCGCAAGAATACCACTGCTGGAAAAAAAATGACCATTAACCGATAATCTTTTTCCCCCTGAAACCTGACCGGAATTGCATGAAACAGCCCGCAGCCGCCGTTGCGCTTCTTCTCGCCTCATCGAGCATCCAGGCCGAGTACCGTACTGTCGAGTCTCCGTTTGTCACCGGCATGCAGGCAATGATCGACGCCATGCGCGACCCTGACACCAGCAGTTACGGCCGCTATGGCAGGACCGACATCATCTCTCCTTTCGGAAACGAGATACTGCCATTCGAATCCGGTTTCGGACTGAAACAGATCGCCCCGGAACTGCGCATCGCGGGACGCTGGCGAAGCCGGTCGGGCGACGGGCTCTGGATCAAGGATGGCTGGATTCGTTTCTACAACAGGGGCGACTATAACGACGCCCGCCTGATCGTCGGCCGCACCATGCTCTATGTCGGCATTCCCGAAACGGGCGTGGTCACACGGTTCGAGTACGGCCTGCGCGGCGACTTGCTGGCACTGCGTGACTATGTCGGTACGCTCTACCTCTTCCACCGCATGCCGGATCCGCCCGACGATCTAACCGACGAGGAGACGGATGCCGATGACGAATAAGAGTGCGGCAAAGATTTTCCTGAGAGTTTTCACCGGCAGCTGATGCGCGAGCCGTGCGCCGACCGGCGCCATCAGGACGCTCGTCACAACGATACCCGCAGCGGCCGGCCAGTAGAGATAGCCGCTGCTCCAGGCAGGCAGCGCCTGGTTTCCCCAGCCCGCGACCAGAAACCCTGTCGCACCCGCGATGGCAATCGGCAGACCGCACGCGCTCGAAGTCGCAACAGCATTGACCATGGGGAGATTGTTCCAGGTCAGGAAGGGGACGGTCATGGAGCCACCGCCGATACCCACCACGGAAGAGATGGTCCCGATCATGCCACCGGCCGCTGCCATACCGGGCTTGCCGGGCAGCTGCCGATGCGGCTGGACCTTCGACGAAAAAACCATCTGGAAACTCACGAGTATTGCGAAAGCCCCGAAGACGCGCTGCAGCCAGAGAGTCTCGAGCTGCTCGGCGATCACTGCCCCGAGCAACGCACCCGCCACGATACCGGGGGTCAGTTGCCAGAAGAGCGGCCAGCGCACGGCCCCGCGCCTGTGGTGTGAGCGCACCGAGGAGATCGAGGTCATCACGATCGTGGCAAGTGAAGTGCCAACCGCCAGGTGCATGACGACCGACTCTTCCATGCCCAGCTTGCGAAACAGCCAGACAAGCACTGGCACGATCACGAGGCCGCCACCGACACCGAGCAGGCCGGCCATGACGCCCGCAACGAGACCGGTCAGCAGGTATGCAGCCAGCTCAAGCAATGTCGTAACCGGTTCCCGATGACATGGAGACATCTCTTCAGATGGATGAAGAATCGAGTGTATACGGGAATCAGACCGGAGACGAGCAACCCAGGTGTCAGCGACGGGAGTGACTGGCTGATGAAACGCCTTGCAGTTGTCTCCGGGCAGGTTTCCATTTAAGGTACAGCAACTCCCTGTAGTCAGTGAATTTCCTCAGATGAAAATCGAAACTGTCACACTCCTTGGCGGCACCGGCTTCGTCGGCCAGCACCTGGCTGCCGCACTCTCCAATGCAGGCTACAATCTCCGTATCCTGGCGCGGCGTCCGGAACGCCATCGCGATCTGCGCGTCCTGAGAAACTGCAAGGTGGTGCCCTTGCAAGCCTGTTCCGCTGAAAGCCTCAGCGAGGAATTCGAACAGACGGATGCGGTCATCAACCTTGTCGGCATCCTCAACGAGAGCGGGGCGGGCACTTTCGAGGAACTGCATGTCAAACTCCCCGAGAAAGTGATCGAGGCCTGCCTGCGCAGCAAGACACCGCGCCTGCTGCACATGAGTGCCCTCAATGCCAGTGAATCTCGCAACGCCAGCAAGTACCTGCACACCAAGGGTAAGGGCGAGAACCGCGTGCACACGCTCAGCGCCGGTGCCGTGAAGGTCACGAGCTTCCGGCCATCGGTGATCTTCGGACCGGACGACAGCTTCATCAACCGGTTCGCTCAACTGCTCCGGATCCCTGGCCCCATGCCACTGGCCTGTCCCGGGTCGACATTTGCGCCTGTCTACATCGGTGACGTCGTCAGCGCATTCGTCAGTTCACTCGAAAACAAGGAGACCTTCGGAAAGCGCTACGAACTCTGTGGTCCGCGGGTCTTCACACTCAAAGAGATTGTCGAATACATCATCTGGCACAAGGGTATTCACAAGCCCGTGATCGGTCTTGGCGACGGACTCTCGAAACTGCAGGCGCGCATTCTCGGCAAGGTGCCAGGCAAACCCTTCACGATGGACAACTACCGTTCGCTGCAGGTTCCCAGCGTCTGTAACGAGGATGGCCTCGCCCAACTCGGCATCCAGGCCACCGACATGGACGCGATCGTTCCCCGGATGCTCGGCAGCAAGCGCTGAGATGCCCCGCATCCGGGTCAGCCTTGGCAGCAACATCGAACGGGAAGCCCATATCCGCGCGGCAGTCACCGAACTGGAGCGGCACCTCGGACCCGCAAGGATCTCGCCGGTCTATGAAACCGATGCAGAAGGCTTCGAGGGCCCGGCCTTCTACAATCTCGTCACCGGGCACGAGACAGAGCTGCCAGCCGAGGCAGTAATCAAGCTCTTCAGGCAGCTCGAGGACGAGCTCGGGCGTGTGCGCGGCGATGACAGGTTCGATTCGCGAACCATCGACATCGACCTGCTGACATACGGCGACATGG
>JASFFK010000228.1:0-4027 GCA_050124335.1 Chromatiales bacterium
ATCCTTAGTATTCCACCTTGAGGAATACCACGAGCAATCTCAGGGAGCTCTGGCTGATCTGCGTTCACAAATGTCGGTGCGGCAGATAACGAAAAGGGGACTGTTAATCCACCAGTGAAAAGAAATATACCCAGAATACGACGCAAAGATTTCAAGATCATGCTCTCCCCCATAATTATGTATTTTCACAAGATAGTAGATCGTAAATCTTTGATAGTCCATGTCAGGATATGACAAGCATATGTACAAAGTTGACAATGCTTTGATGTCTGCATTGGGATTGGCATCCCAACACTTCTCTTCGCCGTTGTGTATGTTATTGAATTCGGTAAAACGTTTTAGGTTTTTCAGACTTGTCTCTGCATCAAGTAACAGGAACTAATCGTTATTAAGTTTATTTATTTAGAGTCTATTTACAAAACTTTTCTTCTCATCTCATTCATGAGGATAAGGTTACTGTGTTAAATCTCGCGGGCAGACTTGATTGATAACCCATTACGTTTTAAGCGACCATCCACAATGGTTTACCTGAGATTCCACACCAGAACCCCTTTAACCCGCTCCACGCACCGCCATCCGAAGAACTCACTTCCAGAACCGCGCCTGAGCAACCCGACACTGATCCGGGGCGAGAGCATGGCCCCATCCCCGCCATCGCCTCGCTGATGATGTCACCGGCAGTGTCGGCTGCTTGCTGCAGTGCCTTCTGACTTGCACCCTGATGTTCATGCCAGTCTGAAGTTCGTAACCCTTAACTGCACTGTGCCGGTTTGACCAAGAATGAAAGGCAAAAACAGAATTGCAGCTTCCTCTCACCGTGGCCACCCCATGAAAAGCCACCAAAGGACTCCCCGAAATCCATAGTCCCTTGGTGCCTCGGGCACAAAAAAGACCCGCACATGATGCAAGCCTAAGGAATTTTTACTTCAGCCCCGTATTTCGTTGATCTGGATCATGCGATTCTATACTTCCCTGGCATGTTCCATTCAGCCCGGCCCTCGCTGAACCATACTCAATGCGTGCTAGTCATGAATACCACGAGAATAGCCATAAGTGACTGGTGCACATAAAAAATCATCATTGGAGAAACGAAATAATGAAACTCATGATTGAGGCTATTATCGGCGCTCTTTTCGTGTCGGCTGGGATGGTTGCATCGACATCGTCCATGGCTGAAGAAATTGAATCCTCTCTAATGCGCGGTGCTCAGCTCTATGACAAATGGTATGCGGTTAAGGGCGTAGAGACGAAAGCACCCGACACAGCTCATCCCCTCTATCCCGAAGATGGGAAGTATGCCGACAAGGCGGGCACCACATGGCGTTGCAAGGAGTGTCATGGCTGGGATTACATGGGAAAGGATGGCGCATACAGTTCCGGCAAACACAGCACTGGAATCAAGGGCATCAACGGCATGAAGGGGGCAGAGGTTTCGGCAATCATGGCCGTTCTCAAATCGCCTGAACACGGTTACGGCGACAAGCTGTCGGAAGCCGATCTCACCGACTTGGCCAACTTTGTCAGCATGGGCCAGATCGACATGGATCAGTATATAGATCGTGGAAACAAGACGCCGAAGGGTGATGCAACGAAAGGGGCGGCATACTACAACACGGTCTGCTCCAATTGCCATGGAAGAGACGGCAAGCTACCGGAAGAGATGAAACCGTTCGGCAGGCAGATGGGCAACCCCTGGGAGGTCATGCACAAGATCCTGAACGGCCACCCCGGTGAGAAGATGCCATCACTCAGGGCATTTGATCACCAGGCCGCAGCGGATATCCTGTCATACATGACGTCACTGCCGAAAGAGTAGGTTCTGAAAATTAAAATTACGAATCTTGGGAATCATAATTGAATTAGATATCGCCATCTAGATCATTCTTTGCTAGTTGCTTTCACGACCCTCCTCTCGGTCCGGTCGTAATTTCATGGGCCCTGCTCTAACCGGCGGGGTCTTTTTTTGCTGATGCGGCGACAATATGACACGTTAGAACCGCGACCATTTCGGGTACATAGATTAGACATTTTATAATTCGTGATTTGAGGATGAGCTCCTCAGATGCGTGGAAGGAATATGATCTTACGTAGAAAAGGGTGGTCACTTTCAAATTCGCATGTATCCGCCAGTAGATGCCTGGAAAGTAAAAGCAACAGCAGATTCGATGTACAGAATTGAAGGTGTACCAAATAGTCAGCAATGACGTTTAGAAAGGGTGTAGGGAATCAGTTCATATCGCATAACATTCGTATTCAGTCGGATGCGGTAAAGCCGAACCGCTGATACGAGGTGTTAGGCGCTCAATTAAAGCCATGTGATTTGCGGGAGTGGTATGTCATCGAATACAGCTGATCCGAAGATAGATCAAACAGCATCCCTTCGCCAGTGGTTCAGATTAATTGTGGTGTATCTCCTAATACCGCTGATTTTGTTCATATGCAGTGGCGATCTCGGCTGGTGGCAGGCCTGGCTATATTCCATGCTTATATTGGCCTCTGGTATTGGTGGGCGCATTCTGGCGGAATGGCGACATCCTGGATTAACAGCCGAAAGACAAAATATGGAGAAGGTCCAAAGCGCGAAAGTCTGGGACAAAGTGCTTGCTCCGCTTATGGCGCTGAGTGTGAGTTTCCCACTGGTCATTGTGGCCGGGCTGGATCATCGCTTCGACTGGTCACCCCTGTTTTCATTGTGGCACATAGTGCTCGGCTTCCTCTTGATCTCGCTCGGATATGCTTTCGCAGCGTGGGCATTGATAGAGAATCGTTTTTTCTCCAGCGTGGTTCGTATTCAGGCGGATCGAGGGCATGTGGTGTGTGAGAGTGGCCCCTATCGGATTGTGCGGCATCCTGGCTATGCTGGAAATATATTGGCACTCCCGGGTATGGTGCTGGCCTTTAGCTCGACATGGACACTTATTCCGGCGGCAGTTGGGCTAATCATCACGGTGATCAGAACGGTGCTGGAAGATCAGGCACTGCAGGACGAGTTGCCGGGCTATAGCGACTATGCGAAACGCGTACGCTATCGGTTGATTCCGGGGATTTACTAAAAAGCAGCACCTAATGGTGATCGTTCGGATGTAAATACGCTGCGCATCGTTCGCGCCCCACTGCTTGGCCCGTAAGCTTCCCTGCCGAGTAGACAGTTCCAAACGAGACTAATCTACAATCGACGTGCATAGGCAGCAACCGAAAACCCACCAAAGGACTCCCCGAAAGCCATAGTCCCTTGGTGCCTCGGACACAAAAAAAGGCCCGCATATGATGCCAGCCTATGATTTTGATGAAGGAAATGTGGCGGGCCGTCAGATCAATCGAGTTTGCCCCACTGATGCATAGTGCTTATCCTCCGCTGGCGATCCCGGCTGCGAACAGCTTGTTCAGCATGCAGAAGTCTCCATGGGCTGCTCCCTCTGCTTCATGCGAAATGAGGTCGAGGTCCATAACCTTGTATGTCGCCTCATTCGCTACCGGTCCCATCGCAATCTTGCTGGCATCCTTACGCTGCACGGGCAATATGCGTCCTTCATGCATCGTGCCCCAAACCGAGATGTCCTTGATTTCTGCGGCATCCACGGTGACCGGGTTATCCGACAGAATGGTGAAATTGGCCAGCTTGCCAGGAACGATGCTACCCACTTCGTCCTCCAGCCTGAGAGAGTAGGCTGCTTCCAGCGTGATGGCCCTGAGTGCCCCCTCGCGACTGCTGCGCTGTTCCGGACCCGCCACGCGGCCGGAGACAGTGGTCCGGTTGACGGCGCAATCCATAAGGAACAGCGGCTGGCTAGGCGCCATGGGCATGTCCGAATGGTAGGAATAGGAAATTCCGGCGCGCTCTACATCCCCCATGCGCACCATGTTGTCGGCGCGCTCGGGTCCCAGCCCCTCTTCGCTGTACTTGTCCGCCAGCATGGTGACGTAATACGGATTACCGCTGACGATGACACCCAGACGCTTGATACGGTCGATCTGGTCCGGTTGTGAAACGGAGAAGTGAACGAGCACGGTCCGGTGATCGTGTCGC
>JASFFK010000229.1:0-4026 GCA_050124335.1 Chromatiales bacterium
TGCCCTCCCTGATTTCCAGCCCCGTCAGGTGTGACAGCTCCTGTGTCATGAGGTCATGCAGGCTGCCGGGCGGGATGCGATCGATCAGGGGGCGGGCCATGTCGGCCAGGCGCGCTCGGCCGTCAAGCGTCGAGGTATCCACCTGTTCGGAAAGATGGTCGAAAAGAAAGCGCGACAGCGTTGGCGCATTTTCGACCAGTGCCCTGAAGGCGTCTGTGCCCTTGCTGCGAACGAGTGTGTCCGGATCCTCGCCCTCGGGCAGAAAGAGGAAACGGGCCTCGCGACCGGTTTTCATGGAGGGCAGCGAGGTCTGCAAAGCTTTCCAGGCGGCATCACGTCCTGCGCGGTCGCCATCGAAGCAGAAAACTACCCTGGGTGCCGTGCGGAACAGCAGTTCGAGATGCCTCTCGGTTGTCGCAGTTCCCAGCGTGGCGACGGCATTGCGAATTCCGCCTTGTGCCAGTGCGACAACGTCCATGTAACCCTCGACGACAATGATCTGCTGTTTTCCGGCGTGGCTTCGGCGCACGTCGTAGAGTCCATAGAGAATCTCGCCCTTGTGGAAGACGGGTGTCTCGGGACTGTTCAGATACTTGGGCCCGTCTCCGTCGAGGATGCGTCCGCCGAAACCGGCCACGCGCCCGCGCGAGTCGATAATGGGGAACATGATACGGTCGCGAAAACGGTCATAGGTCTTGCCACTGTCACCCGTGGAAACGAGCCCCGCAGCCTTGAGTGCCTGAATGTCGGATTCTTTTTTTGCCAGATGGCGATAGAGGTTGTCCCATCCCGGCGGTGCGTAGCCGATACCGAAATCGCGCGCGATTTCGCCGGAGAGTCCGCGTTTCTTCAGATAATCGACGGCGCGGGATGCCTGCGCGTGCTCGCGCAACTGCTGTTGAAAGAAGCGGTTGGCCTTCTCGAGCAGCTCATGGAGCTTGCTGAAATCCTGGCGAGGCTTGCTGCTGACCCCCTCTTCGCGCGGCACCTCGAGGCCGGCATCGCGCGCCAGCTCCTCGATGGCCTCGACAAAATCCATGTGGTCGTAATCCATCAGGAACCCGATGGCACTGCCATGCGCGCCGCAGCCGAAGCAGTGGTAGAACTGCTTCTGCTGGCTGACCGTGAACGAGGGTGTTTTTTCGGTGTGGAAGGGGCAGCACGCCTGGAACTCCTTGCCGGCCTTTTTCAGTGGCACGCGCTTTTCAATGACATCCACGATGTCGATGCGCGACAGGAGTTGGTCGATGAATTCGGGTGGGATTCTGCCAGCCATTCGCGAAGCCTAGCAGATCGGGCGTACTTTCAGCTCAGCCAGCCAGTTTCTGTCTGACAATTGCGCTGGCGGCTCCCATGTCTGCGCGCCCCTGGAGCTTGCCCTTGAGTTGGCCCATGACCTTGCCCATGTCCTGCGGGCCGGCAGCGCCGGTTGCCGAGATGATTTCGTCGATGACGGAAGCGACTTCTTCTTCGGAGAGTTGCTCGGGAAGATACTCGTCGATGATTGCGATCTCGGCCGTTTCCTGGTCAGCGAGATCGTTGCGGCCGGCCTTGGTGTACTGCTCGACCGAGTCCCGGCGTTGCTTGACCATTTTCGTCAAAATGGTGATGACATCCTCGTCGCTCAGTTCCTTGCGGCTGTCGACTTCCTGCTGTTTGATGGCAGCCATGATGAGGCGAATGGTTGCCAGGCGCGGCTTGTCGCCGCCCTTCATCGCCGCTTTCTGGTCGTTGAGGATCTGGTCCTTGAGCATGGCCGGGGAGGGGCTTAGAAGCGGCGTTCCCAGCGACGGTTTTCGCGCCAGACTTTCTTGGCGTGACGCTTGACTGCGGCAGCCTTCTTGCGCTTGCGCTCCCAGGTTGGCTTTTCGTAGAACTCGCGACGGCGGACATCGGCGAGTGTTCCCGCCTTCTCGCAAGTGCGCTTGAAGCGGCGAAGTGCAATATCGAAAGGTTCGTTTTCTTTGACGCGTACGCTTGGCATGTGGCCCCTCAAATAAAGTTGTTACAGTTTGCGCAAAATAAGGCGCAGAATTATAAGCGATTTTTGTAGAATGACAAAATGAATATTCAGCCCGTATCCACATGATCGTTCTCGGCATCGAAAGCTCCTGCGACGAGACCGGCGTTGCGCTCTATGACTCGGAGAAGGGTCTGCTCGGACATCTTCTTCACAGCCAGGTCGAATTGCATGCTTCCTACGGCGGCGTGGTGCCCGAACTTGCCTCCCGTGACCACGTGCGCAAGCTGATTCCGCTCATCGAAGAGCTGCTCGTGAAAACGGGCTTGCAGCGCCGGGATATTGACGCCGTTGCCTATACGCGCGGTCCGGGGCTCGTTGGTGCGCTGCTCGTGGGCGCCGCTGCCGCCAGCAGCCTGGCCTGGGCGCTCGACGTGCCGGTTGTCGGGGTGCATCACATGGAAGGTCACCTGCTGGCGCCGATGCTGGATAGCGAGCGTCCCGGTTTTCCATTCGTGGCCTTGCTGGTCTCGGGGGGGCACACGCAGCTCGTCGAGGTGCAGGGAGTAGGGCGTTACCGCATGCTTGGCGAATCAGTCGACGATGCGGCAGGCGAGGCCTTCGACAAGACGGCCAAGATGCTGGGATTGCCATATCCGGGAGGCCCGGAGCTTGCGAAACTGGCCCTGCAGGGCAATCCCGATCGCTTTCGTTTCCCTCGCCCGATGACGGACCGCCCCGGTCTCGATTTCAGTTTCAGCGGACTCAAGACCTTTGCCCTGAACACCTGGAAGGACGCCGATGTGCAGGACGAGCCGCTCAAGGCCGATATCTGCCGTGCCTTTGAGGATGCTGTCATCGACACGCTCGCGATCAAGTGCCGGCGCGCTCTCAAGGAGACCGGTATCGGCGATCTGGTGCTTGCCGGCGGTGTCAGCGCCAACAAGCGACTGCGCGAGCGCATGCAGCAGGAGCTGCAAAAGCTCGGCGGCCGGGCATGGTACCCGCAGCCGCAATTCTGCACAGACAATGGCGCCATGATCGCCTACGCAGGGTGCCAGCGACTTCTTGCCGGAGCGGGCGAATCCGGTGAATTCCAGGTGAAGGCCAGGTGGCCGATGGAGACGCTCGAAGCAGTCTGAAAAGGGCCTGTCGAGCAAGCGTATTGACTGCGCCGGGCTCGAATGCTGATGTGTTTGGGATTCAGTCCCGGTATGCGTGCGGCGCTCTCGACCTCACGTGAACATTATCAAGTTCAGTCGTTACTCTTTTCCGGACCCTGCTCGTCGGAGATTTTCCCCTCTTCACCGCTGATCAGGTTGCGGATATTACTGCGGTGGCGCCAGAAGAGAATGAGAGTAATCACAACCTGGATGGCAACCAGTGACGGTTCGGGCCAGAAGAACCAGACTACCGCGGGCGCCAGTGCCATGGCCACCAGTGCCGCCAGGGAGGAAATCTTCAGTACATAGGCGACGAACAGCCAGATGCCGGCGATCGTCAGGCCAATCGGCCAGTAGAGCCCGACCTGGAATCCGAGCGCCGTGGCCACGCCCTTGCCGCCCTTGAAGCCGAAGAAGACCGGGTAGAGATGTCCGGCAAAGGCCGCGATCCCGGCGAGGCCGAGAATCAGCGGCTCGAACCCCAGCAGGTGCCCGGCGACGAGCGGGAGAACCCCCTTGAGCCAGTCGCCGACAAGCGTGATGGCTGCGGCTTTCTTGCCGCCGAGGCGCAGCACGTTGGTTGCACCGGGATTTTGCGAGCCCTGGGTGCGCGGATCCGGCAGTCCCATCAGCCGGCAGACGATGATGGCGCT
Organism: Chromatiales bacterium; assembly: GCA_050124335.1. Taxonomy (GTDB): domain Bacteria; phylum Pseudomonadota; class Gammaproteobacteria; order Chromatiales; family Chromatiaceae; genus Sva-25. Next base: position 3,777 of record JASFFK010000229.1, read on the forward strand.
GGAGATGGATCCGAGCAGGTAGGAGGCGATGATCAGGAGGCTTTCGTAGAGCATCGGCGCATTGTCGGGCCAAGGGGGCGGGCCGTCAATCGCGCAAACCGTAATCCTGTCATCGCGAACCTTGCGCAGCAAGGTGTGGCGATCCCGGTGGAAAGGATTGCCCCGGTTCTTCTCTGGGTCGGCCTGTAGCCCCGGATAGCATGCTCGAGGAGGACCTGCGCATGCTACCCGTGGGAGCCCACACTGCAGG
>JASFFK010000230.1:0-4006 GCA_050124335.1 Chromatiales bacterium
AGATTCATCTATGAACGACCAGATCAGGCAAAAGCTTGAGGAACGTCTCGGCAGCTTGCATGCACGCCTGCGACTCGGTATCGAGGAAGAGACAAAGCCCCGGGTCTTCGGGAATGGTATCAATTTCTTCCACCCGGAGAACTGGTATTCAGTTCACTCATTCATACGCAACAGCCTTCGTCTTGTTGGCCTCTACGGGCGCGGTGTGCGCAACACCCTCGATATCCGGGTACGTGAACACGAGGTCAGGCTCCAGCGCCTGCCCGGGGCTTTCGACGGTTTCACGCTGCTGCAGTTGAGTGACATCCATGCGGATATTCATCCACCCGCCGTGCATGCCATGATTGAGACAGTGCGAGATCTGGACTACGACGTCTGCGTTCTCACCGGGGACTATCGTGCACAGACGCATGGACCGGTTGAGGCTGCGATCGAGTGGATGGGGGTATTGCTCAACAATCTGCGCCAGCCGATTTACGGAGTATTCGGAAATCATGACAGCATCACCATGCTGCCTGCGCTGGAAGAGATGGGTATGCGTATGCTGGTCAACGAGCACATCACAATCGAGCGCGAGGGTGAGCGCTTTTACCTGGTCGGGGTGGATGATGCGCACTACTTTCGTGTGGACAACATCGAAAAAGCTGTTCAGGGCATCCCGCCGGACGCATCATCTATCCTGCTCAGTCACACGCCTGAAATCTATCGCAATGCGTCGCACGCCGGGTTCGAGCTCATGCTCTGCGGACATACCCATGGTGGCCAGATATGCCTTCCGGGGGGTATTCCGGTCACTCTCGATGCGAGATGTCCGCGTTACATGGGCGCCGGTGCATGGACCTACAACGGGATGCAAGGCTATACCTCGGCAGGTATCGGCACATCGATTGTCAATGTGCGACTGAACTGTCCGCCGGAAGTGACATTGCATCGCTTTCGCGCAGTCTGAACGGCACGCGGGCCCGGAAACAGGCTGCTCAACAGTCGTGCTAGCAAAGTCCGGGATGTATGCCAGTTTTGACAGCAGCAGCCCTCAGGAAACGAAGAACAGGATCTGCAACATGATCCGGGAAGCGGTCAGATCAACACATGGTTCGGCAGGCAAGCAGCGGAAAGAGCGACTCTGGAATCTGGTCCAGTCCCGGCTCCGGCAACGTCAATTTCGCGCTAAGATGGATGACATGCGTGTTTTGATCGACTGCTTCAAGATTTGGCTGCCAACGCGTTTCCAGCTGAGCCGGTGCCCGTTCCCGTGTCTGTAGACGTTAATCTGGATATTGCCTCAAGACTGCGAGAGGCCGCGGATATTCTCGAACAGCAGGCCGCGAACCCGTTTCGCGTGCGTGCTTACAGGCGTGCCGCTGAAACCATTTCGCGTCTCGATGAAGATTTGCCTGCGCTGATCGAACAGGGTGGCCCTGATGCACTGGTCGCGTTGCCGAACATCGGGCGCGGCATCGCGACGGCCATTACCGAGATTCTCACAACCGGGCGCTGGGCGCAGCTCGAACGCATGCGCGGTTCGCTGGACCCGGTGCAGCGCCTGCAGGCCGTGCCCGGCATCGGTCCTCTCCTGGCCGAGCAGATTCACGATGAACTTCATGTCGATACGCTCGAGGGGCTTGAGCTGGCTGCGCATGATGGCCGGCTCGAGGCGCTCAAGGGTATCGGACCGCGTCGTGCGGCCATGATCCGCGCCTCACTCGAGAAAATGCTCGGGCGGGTTCGTTCCCGCGAATATGAGGAGATGGCAGATGGACCATCCGTCCCCGTACTTCTTGATGTTGATCGCGAATACCGCGATAAAGCTGCTGCAGGAACACTCCCGATGATCGCGCCGCGCCGCTTCAATCCGTCGAACGAGGCCTGGCTGCCGATTCTGCATACTGAACGTGATGGCTGGCATTTCACAGCGCTTTTTTCGAATACCGGCAGAGCCCATGACCTTGGCCGAACGCGTGACTGGGTTGTGATTTATTTCTACAACGACCAGCACGAGGAAGGGCAGCACACGGTTGTCACCGAGACGAGAGGGTCACTCATTGGCATGCGTGTGGTGCGTGGGCGTGAAGCCGAATGCCGTAAATTCCATGCATCATGAGCACGTCTTGTTGCGCAGGCACAATGCGATGCTTCAGGAAACCTTTCCGGTACCTGTATGAACTATCTGGCGCATCTCTATCTCTCGGACAGTGATCCCGAATCGCTTGTCGGCAGCCTGATGGGGGATTTCGTCAAGGGCCGGATTGGTGAGGAATTCGAGCCGTCTCTGCGGCAAGGCATTCTGCTGCACCGCAAAATTGATACTTATACCGATTCTCACCCGCTCATCAGGCGCAGCAAGGCGCGTATCTCCCCGGAATTCCGGCGCTATGCCGGGATTCTTGTCGACATCTTTTTCGATCATTTTCTCGCAACACAGTGGAACCACTGGTCGGATACCCCTCTGGATGAATTCGCATCTGCTGTCTATGACATCCTGCGTGAACGACAGGAGACGTTTCCCGAGCGAATGCAGCGTAGCATGCGCTACATGGTTTCCAACCGTTTGTTGCAGTCCTACCGTAAAACCGGGGGAGTGCATCAGGCATTACGAGGTATCGAGACAAGGCTCAGACGCCCGAGCCGGCTTGGCGATTCCATCAGTGAGCTCGAGGAGAACTACGAGGTTTTGAGTTCGGATTTCGAGCAGTTCTTTCCGTTGCTGATCGACTATGTCCAGACAGAGAACAGCCGGTTGTCCCCGGGTGTAGTGACGGATATTTTCCTGGCAAGCGAAGACTCTCCCGCAGGGACATGAAGACGGCGGGATTGGTATTCTGCGGCCGGCCGCAATCCTTTGCCCTGACTGCTATGCCCCAAAGGATGCGGTCATACTCCGAAAGCAACAATCCCTCCCTTGTTACCGCTACGAGGAAAAGAGATGACAGATAGCCCTCACGTCAAGAAGCCTGCTTCGCAACAGGAGGTGCTTTTCGAGAACGAGGCGACGCGTTTCTGGATTGCCGATGATGATATCGGTGTGCTGAGCTTCAAAACAAAGATGCATATCATCGGCGACCTGGTGCTGGATAGCCTCAACAGGGCCGTGGACATAGCCGAGGAGCAACTTGCGGGCATGGTCCTTTGGCATCCGGATGAGCCGTTCAGTGCCGGGGCCGATCTCAAGGCCTTCATGCCGATTGCGCTCAGGGGATTGCAGCCCGGCAGCAATGCGCTCGACGAGCTGCTCAGCCATTTTCAGCAGAGTTGTATCCGCATGCGAAAATCAGGAATTCCTGTCGTGGCTGCCGTGCATGGACTTGCACTTGGTGGCGGATGCGAGCTCATGATGCAGTGTGATCGTACGGTCGCAGCCCTCGATAGTCATATCGGCCTGGTCGAGGCCGGTGTCGGGCTGATACCGTCAGGCAGTGGTTGCATGGAACTCGCACGACGTGCAAGCCTGAAAGCCGGTGACGGCGATCTTTTCCCGCATCTGAAACCGCTCTTCGAGATCGTGGCCACGGGCAAGGTAGCGACGAGTGCAGAAATGGCGCGTGAGTATGGCTTCCTGCGAGAGAGTGACATTATGGTCATGAACAGCCTTGAAGCATTGCATGCTGCGCTCGCAGAAGTACGGGTGCTCAATGCCGCGGGCTATCGTCAGCCGCCAGAAATGCCGATCCGTGCAGGCGGACTCGAGGCGATCGCCAGTTTCAGGCGTGCCATGACCCACACGCATGAAGTAGGCCATATTTCCGACCATGACCTGAGAATCGCCAGCGAGGTGGCGAATGCACTCTGTGGCGGGGCCATCGAGGCCGGCGCCTTGCTGGACGAGGACCGGTACCTGCTTTGCGAGCGCGAAGGGTTTCATCGCCTCATCGGGAGTCCCGAGACACAAGCACGGATCAGGCATACGCTCGATACCGGCAAGCCGCTGCGTAACTGAGGAGAATGGCCATGCATGGAGCCGAACAGGGTCCCGATGTCCTGTGTATCGCTGATTTGCCCGCGTGCTGCC
>JASFFK010000231.1:0-3999 GCA_050124335.1 Chromatiales bacterium
CGACGGGAAAGCATCGGGGAAAAGTCGTCTTCCAGAGTCGAGATGCCCGGTCATCAAGCGCCTGTCGCACTGATCGAGCGCTCGGCGCTTGCACCCGGGGACGTGGTTTGTGGACCTGCGCTGATCGTCGAGGAGGTCTCGACAACCTGGCTTTCCGCTGGCTGGAACTGCCATGTCGACCCCTGGGGTAACCTGCTGCTTGAACGGCATCCTGGCGCCTGAACCTCGCTGCAGTATCGGTTCTTCGGGCGCTGCAAGCGATCCCGGCTCTCATCGTGATTCCCTGGCAATAAAAAACGGGGCCTTGCAGCCCCGTTTCCACTATCGAGAGATCGGAAGATGCATCAGATCTCGAATGCCGGCAGTTTCTTTTCGACAGCTGCCAGTTTGAGGGTGACATAATCCGGCATGCCATTCTCGTCATAGGGAGGATAGGCCTCGCCCTGGATCAGCGGGTAGAGGTACTCCTTGCAGGCGTCTGTGATACCGAAGCCGTCGTCGGTGATGAAATCCATCGGCATCATTTTCTCGACGTTCGCGACCTCGGAAAGCGGCGCTTCCCCGATACTCCATTTGTAAGGTTTTGATGACTCGCGCACGATGGTCGGCATGATGGAGTTCTTGCCCTCGAGCGCTTTCTCGACGGCTGCCTGGCCAAGCGCATAGGCCTGGTCGACATCGGAAGCAGAGGCCAGGTGACGCGCGGCGCGCTGCAGGTAGTCGGCGACCGCCCAGTGGAACTTGTAGCCGAGCGCATCCTTGATCATGTTCGCAACAACCGGTGCTGCGCCGCCAAGCTGGGCGTGGCCGAAGGCGTCGCGCGTACCCTGTTCGGCGAGAAACTTGCCATCCGGCCAGTGGCAACCCTCGGAAACGACGATTGTGCAGTAGCCATACTCCTTGACCTTGGCGTCAACATTGGCGAGGAACTTCTCCTTGTCGAACTCGACTTCGGGAAACAGCACGACAACCGGAATGCCGTAGTCCTCGATCAGGCCGCCCGCCGCAGCGATCCAGCCGGCATGACGTCCCATGACCTCGATGACGAAGATCTTGGTCGATGTGGCAGCCATGGAACGGACATCGAAGCTGGCCTCGAGAGAAGAGACGGCGATGTATTTGGCAACCGATCCGAAGCCCGGGCAGTTGTCAGTGATCGGCAAGTCGTTGTCAACGGTTTTCGGAACATGGATCGCCTGTACGGGAAAGCCCATTTTCTCCGAGAGCTGGGAAACCTTGAAGCAGGTATCCGCAGAGTCACCGCCACCGTTGTAGAAAAAATAGCCAATGTCATGCGCCTTGAAGATCTCGATAAGGCGCTCGTATTCGCGCTTGTTGTCTTCGAGGCTCTTGAGTTTGAAACGACAGGATCCAAAGCCACCGGACGGTGTGTGTTTGAGTGCGGCAATAGCCTCATCAGACTCCTGGCTCGTGTCGATCAGCTCTTCTGTCAGTGCGCCGATGATGCCATTGCGTCCTGCATAGACGTTGCCGATCTTGTCCGGGTGCTTGCGTGCGGCCTCGATAACACCACAGGCGGATGCATTGATAACGGACGTGACGCCTCCGGACTGGGCATAAAAAGCGTTTTTAGCACTCATCGTGATTTTCTCCTCGAAAAAAGGTTATGAATAGACGTGGATTGTTCGGGTTACTTGATCAAGCCGGCTGGAGCTCTCCAGGCTGCGCCCGGGTGCGATGTCACCAGGCCCGGCAGCCGCCTGGCGTACCAGTGGCTGCAGAAGTGAGACGGCGCATTCGGCGAGGTCGTCGTATTCACGGAGACCGGTCCTGGACTGCCTGCAGACCCTTCAGAAAAACTGCGCACGTTACTTCTTGTCAGCGGTTTTGAAAATGGTGAAATGGTAAACGTCCTTTCTCCCGTTAAATAAGGGGGCACCGCGAAAGTTCCCCGTCACAGGGCCTCGGACAGATGTCGGCATCCGACAGCTGGCAGTTGACCTTCTCACCTTAACGATCATTGAGCGACAGCTCGATCAGCCACTTCTCAGTGGCGTTGATGTCGGAGATCAAGGCCATAAGGTTCTCATGGGATTTGACTTGTCGCAAAAATGAAATTAGGTTAGTAGGGCTGAGTGGCGCGCGCAATCCAAAAATTGGATGCCGCCATAGAAATAACTATACAGGGAAACCCGATTCCCGAGACTCTGAATATGCGCATCGTTTTACTTGGTCCCCCCGGCTGCGGGAAGAGTGTCCTGGCAGCAAAATTGTCGAAGAGATATGGCATTCCTGTCCTGAATCTGCACCAGATTCTCAGCGAAATGGCTAACCAGGAAACCGAACTTGGACGCCTTATCGGCGAACTTCTTCTTGCCTGTGCGCCAATTCCGGGTGAACTCGTCACCTCGGCACTCAAGGAGCCTCTCGAAGCAGCAAAGGAGGGCTTCATTCTCGAGGATTTTCCGCGTGAGTCTGCGCATGCCGAAATGCTCGGTACGCTTCTCAGGCGCATCGGCGCGCCGCTCGAACTTGTCCTTTCCATACGCGTGCACAACGATGACATCATGGAACGCCTGGTCGGGCAACTGCATTGCGGTAGTTGTGGTATGGAATACAACATCTATTCCAGTCCACCCCTGGTCGACGGTGTCTGCGATGTCTGTGGCAGCCGTATCGCCAGGCGTCCGCCGGATTACGAAGAAACCATTGCCAATCGCCTGCGGATCTGTGAAGCCAACACCGAGGAGTTGCGCAAGCGCTACGAGGATGAGGGAATCCTGCGTTATATCGACAGGCTCGCCGACACTGCCCTGGCAGAAGAGATCGCTGTCGAGATCATCGCGAAAACACCGCGACTTCCCCTGACAGAACCGGACACGGAGGCAGCGCCTGAAGAAGAGCGCAAGGGCCGCAAGCGCAAGAAGAAAACCAGGGCCAGGGCTGCAACCGCCTCCAGGGAGCAGTCAGATGCCGGCGTCAGTGGCCGGAAAGTAGCCAAAAAGGTCGTCAGAAAGGCGCCCGCCAAAAAGGCCGCGAAGAAAGTCGTCAAAAAGGCAGCCGCCAAAAAGGCCCCAAAGAAAGTCGTCAAAAAGGTGCCCGCCAAAAAGGCCGCGAAGAAAGTCGTCAAAAAGGTGCCCGCCAAAAAGGCCGCGAAGAAAGTCGTCAAAAAGGCGCCCGCCAAAAAGGCCGCGAAGAAAGTCGTCAAAAAGGCGCCCGCCAAAAAGGCCGCGAAGAAGGTTGTCAAAAAGGCGCCCGCCAAAAAGGCCGCGAAGAAGGTTGTCAAAAAGGCGCCCGCCAAAAAAGTCGTTCGCAAAAAACGCTGATCATTTCATCTCGGCTCCTGGCTGGGCATAAGATAAACGCTTCTTCACAGGCGAGGTATATCCGTATGAAGCTCCTGCTCGCATTTCTCATGGTATTCGTTGTTTCCAGTGTCCAGGCAGAGAATTCCGGTTCCGTTCAGCTCGACACACAGGGGCTCAACCCCGTCAAGGTCACTGACAATATCTGGGCAATCGTCGGCCCGCTGAGCAACAGAACCCCGGAGAATCTGGGCAACAATGCGACCTTCGGTGTGGTTATTACCAGCGAAGGGCTGATCCTTGTCGATTCCGGCGGTACGAGAAAGGGCGCCGAGGCATTGCATGCGGTCATCAAGTCAATCAGTGACAAGCCAATCAGGTACGTCATCAATACCGGGGGGCAGGACCACCGCTGGTTCGGTAATGATTATTTCAGCCGCCAGGGAGCGAAGATCATCAGCAGTGAGGCTGCGGCCCTGGACCATAAACAGCGGTTCAATGACCAGGTATTAAGATTGACAGCCCTGATCGGTGACGAGAATTTTGCGGGGACCGAGGCGCGTTATGCCGATATCCTGTTCAGCGACAGCTACAGACTGACGCTTGGTGACACCACAATCGAAATCTTCCACAAGGGACAGGCACACACGCCGGGTGACAGCTATGTCTGGATCCCCGATTCCAGCGTCGTCTTCTCCGGCGATATCGTCTATGTCGATCGCATGCTCGGCAT
>JASFFK010000232.1:0-3974 GCA_050124335.1 Chromatiales bacterium
AGTTTTTCGGAGACCCGCATGATCTCCTTGGCATATTGACCAATCGGTTCGCTGCCCTTCCCATCCCGTTCTGCTTCGAAGAGGTCGCCGCGGATGACTTTCCCGATGATATTGTCCCTGCTCTCCAAATAGATGGGCATCCGGGTGAACTGACGCGTCCTCGGCTGATTCAGTGCTTCGCTGACCGTCATGTTACCGTCGAGCATGTGCACCACGCTGCGCGGTGTCAGGATCTGCTCGGTGCGCACCTCGCGCAGTTTCAATAAATTCGCAAGATATTCGTTTTCCTGCGAGAAGAGGGTGCCGTCGCGGTGCATGAGTGATGCAAGGGCAATGATCTCCTCGCGAGTCACCTCGTTCTCCTTGCTGCTGAAGAGCTTGGTGAGACGGGTCGAGATCCAGACGAGCGGGTACACCAGTCTGACCAGCCAGGTGATGATAAAGCCGGCAGGCACAGCAAGGGTTCGCCAGTAGGTAGCACCGAGCGTCTTGGGAATGATTTCCGAAAAGTAGAGGATTGCCAGTGTCAGCAAGACAGCAATGAGCGTTTCCCACTCGGCACCGAATACCTGCAGGGCCTGCGATCCCACGCCTGCCGCTCCCATGGTGTGTGCAAAGGTATTGAGAATGAGAATACTGGACAAGGATTCATCCAGCCGCTCCTTGACCCGCGCGATCATCCGGCCGGAACGCGGCCGTTCGCTGACGATTTTCTCAAGATAACTTGGCGTGATGGAGAGAAGAACGGCCTCCAGGATGGAACAGAGAAAGGAGACGCCAATGGCGATGAAGAGGTAGATGAGCAGCAGAGTCATGAATCAGGCCATGGAATACGCATTCAGGAAGAGATGGTGTCAGAGATCAAATTTCAAACTGTGAAACTACATGCGATTTGCGAAGCTGTTCTCTGACACCTGTTTCAGCGCATGCGGGCCGGCGCGGGGCGCGGCATCGGACGTGACGGCATGGGTCGCGCCGGCAGTGGTGTTGGACGCGCGGGTGGTCTGGACGGCGGCCTCGCAGGCGGACGCTCGATCGGATGCTCCGGTCGGACTGGTGGTCTGACGGGCGGTCGGGTTGGCGGACGAACAATGACGTCATGCCGGTACCATGGCGAGTAGTAACCGTAATCGTAACCGTAATATCCGCCGACATAGACAGAACCACCGGTGCTTTCACAACCAGCGAGAATCAGCAGGAGTGACAGCATGGCCGGAAGGCGCAAGAGCAAAAGAGATCGCATCATCCTTTTTCTCCCGCTGTTGACTCTTCAGGCCATTCGGCAATCCCGAGGGGAGCGCCCATTGGATCAACGATAACCGCGGCTCTCCCCTTGCGGAACTCGCGTGTCGGCGCGATCAGGACACTCCCGCCCGCCTGCGTGACCAGCTCGACGGTTGCATGTATATCCTTGACGCGAACATAGTGCAGCCATGCCGAAGGCAATCCGCTCGCGCCATATTCGATAATGCCGGCTCGCGGGAATCCGCCAGAGACGAGGTGCTGCTCAATCTTTCCCCGGGCACGGCCGGTCGGTTTGATGCTGTAACCAACTGTTTGCCTGTAGAAGTCAGCGGCGCTGCTGGCAGAATTTGCCCAGAGCTCGTGCCAGAGCCAGCTGCCTTCATCCGGCATGACATCGGGCGGATCCCCCGACCCGCTGGCAAGCAGGCCGAAACGGGCACCTTCCGGATCTTCAACCAGCGCGACCCTGCCGCGCCCGGGCAGGTCCACCGGTTCCAGAAGAATCGAAGCTCCCGCGTTGCGCGCCTTGTCTGAGGCGGCGTCAACATCGCCGACCGACACCAGGCCGACCCAGCGTGAGCGCAGCGCATCCCCGTCCGCAGCAGGATGACGCAGCATGCCGGCCACGGGATGTCCCTGGTTTCGAATCAGGATATAGGGCTTTTCGCGGGTACCGCGCGTCTCGAACTGCCAGCCGAAAACGCTGCCATAGAAGGCTTTCGCCTCTGCGACGTCGCTCGTAAAGAGTTCAGCCCAGATCCAGCGTCCGGGAGTGTCGGCTGTCGTCTCTCCTTCAGCGATTGCCGGCCAGGGTGGATTCGTGGCACAGCCAGCGAGCATCATGATCGCGATAGTCGCCAGCAGGAGATGGAATCTTGATCCGCATGAGGCCGACACTCTTCCCGGTTTCATAAGACGTGTATCTTTCTCTTGTCCATCGATTCCAAGACTAACATGCCAGGAGGCTCGAAGGTGTCAGAGACGCTCACCCTCGACCACCGCCGCGACAATGTCGCTCATGACAGATGCCACACAGGCTTTCTGATGCGGCGATTTACTCAGGAGTTTCAGCGACATCGGCGTCCGGAGCTTTTGTGGGAGCGATATAAAATCCCGGTATGTTGCAGCGGCCTGCAGGAAGCGTGAGAAGGCTTCACCGGAACGCGCGCCCGGCAACCCGTCGATCAGACCGGCCTGCTTGCCAACCTTCTCTTCAAGGGAAAAGATCGTGACCCCCTCCTTGATCGTCTCGACCACTTTCAACTGGTCCAGTGTCTCCGGGTCAACTGCCGTCGGGTCATCGGAGAGGATGACGAGATCGGCGAGTTTACCCGGTTCGATGGATCCCTTGCTGTCCTCCTCGAAATGCTGCCAGGCCGGCCAGATCGTCATCGCCTTGAGTGCCGTGATCACGTCTACGCGGTGCTCTGGTCCAATGATATCGCCGGAGCGGCTGCGTCTAGTAACAGTCGCATCGAGCACGCGCATGGAATCCGGGAAAGCGACCGGTGCATCATGGTGGGTTCCGAAAGGCATGCCCCGGGCCATGAGCCAGCCGGTCGGCGAGATATTGTCGGCCAGCACGGGACCGGCCGTATGTTCGCGATGCCAGTCTCCCCAGTAGAAGGTGTGCATCGGGAAGAGCGACGGGAAGACATCGAGACGATCGAAGGATGCCACCTGGTCCTCGCGCTGGAACTGGCCATGGATCAGCACCGGGCGGCGATCATCCTTTGCGTGTTTCTTCTGCGCGGCATCGATCGCTGCGATCAGGAGATCCGATGCGGCCTCGCCATTGGCGTGTGTGATGATCTGGATGCCTTTGGCGTAGCTCCAGTCGACCGCATCGACGACTTCCTCGGTACTGGCTGCCGCGTAACCGACATAGCCCGGAGGATAATCCCCGACGGGCTTGAAGTAGGGGCGGTCGCGCCAGGCGGTAAAGCCCTGCGGCGAGCCGTCGATCGTGAGTTTCGCACCCGCGACACGCAAGCGGTTTTCATAGGTTTCGGAGATGTTATCGGCGATGAAATCGCGGTCGATGAGAATATCCGGATAGGTTGCCACGTCGACCGGGAAGCCACCCTCGGCAGCGACAGCCTGCATGATCTTTACGGATCCCGGGGTCGACCTGCCCTCTTGTGCAGTCGTATAGCCAAAACTTGCCCAGAGTTTTGCACCGGCGCGCGCCATTGCCTTGGCGCCATCAACACCGACTTGCGTCATGAGTTTCATCACTACCGGAAAATGCGCTGTCTCCTCGAGCACGCCGTTGGGCTCACCATCCGGCCCTCGCCTGATGATGCCGCCTGGTGGATCCGGTGTCTCCTTCGTGATACCTGCGATCTCCAAAGCTTTCGAGTTGGCAACACCGAAGTGTCCCGATTGGTGAATAACGTAGACCGGAATATCCGCAGAGATCTCGTCCAGTTCGTCGCGCGTCGGATGACGATGCTCTGCCAGGGTTGCATTATCGTAACCAAAACCAATGATGAGGTTCACCTGCTCGACGATCTCGCGATTCGAGGCTACCCAGTCGCTGATCATTTTCTGCATCGACGGAATGTCTGTAACAACACCATCGGGCGGAGCCAGCAGATTGGCTGACATGGCCTGAAGGCCGCCGCCGAACACGTGGCCATGACTGTCGACAAATCCCGGGATCATCGTGCGCCCCGCCAGATCGATGAGCTGCGTGCCATCGCCCTTGTGAGCCATCACCTCATCTT
>JASFFK010000233.1:0-3965 GCA_050124335.1 Chromatiales bacterium
GCGTGTCACAAGTTCCTTGATGGTGCTCACATCGAGATTGCGATAGTGAAAGAAGGCCTCGAGACGCGGCATCTGGCGGGCGAGAAAACGCCGGTCCTGGCAGATACTGTTACCGCACATGGGTGAGTATCCGGCCGGAACGAAATCCTCGATAAATGCGAGTGTCTCGCGCTCTGCCTCGGCATGCGTGTAGCTGCTCTCACGAATACGCCTGATCAGGCCCGAGTCTCCGTGCGTGACCCTGTTCCACTCATCCATGGCGTTAATGACATGATCCGGCTGGTGTATTGCAATCACCGGGCCCTCTGCGACAGTGTCGAGGCTACCGGTCGTTATAACCGTTGCGATTTCGATGATCTGGTCATTCAGGGTGTCGAGCCCTGTCATCTCAAGATCGATCCAGATCAGGTAGGTCGGGTTTTGGATCATCGGGGTTCCTTGAAAGATCAGGACGGATTATACAGTGCCACATCGTAACCGTCTCGTCCCTCAAGGCGATTCACTCCCAGCCGCCACGGGCGCTCAGCCATGGATTGTACAGGCCATCCATGGCGTCAGAAGCGCATGGCTATGCGCATCTCAGGCATCGGGTTCGACGAACGGAATCTTCTCGATCTCCGAGAGGCGGATCAGTGCTTTTTCCATGATGCTGCGTGAACGGGCTGTCATGGTGCGCAGATAGCTGTGCAGCAATGCGTCTTCCTCGTTGCGGTTCTCACACTCTGCACTGTATTTCTCGAAACGATTGAGATGGATTATCAGCTCCGCAACGTGACGCGGGCACTCACAGCGCACCGTCGAGGAGATCGCGAGATAATGCGCCAGCTGACGATCCGTGAATTTCTTCTTCGGCGGCTCCCGATCGAGCAATGCATCCTGGCTCTTGTCGCTGTCGGCATGCCGTTCGGGCACCATGGTGATCCCTGCGTAGCAAACCGGGCCGAGTACCCGCCAGGAGACAGGCGCACGCAGCAGGATGCAGCCTTTTGATTCCATCCGCTTGACAAGTTCCGGTGGCCCGAACCCGTACACGATCACGATCCTCGGTGCGCGCAGCAGGTCCACCTGGGTGATGCTCTCGTCGTTAAGGGTTGCAAACTCGACGATGAGCGTGTCGGCCTGTTCACGCTCCGGGTCTTTGAGAAACGAGGAAATATCGGGATAGATGCCAACAAGTTCCAGCATGTCAGGACGGTGATCCTGGTAGCCACCCTCGCCTCCCTTGCCCAGGGTGTGGGGCAGTGTCTGGCCGATGATGACCAGTTGCTGCTTTTCATTGTCGCTCATGACGACACTCTGGCCGGCCATCTGGACTTCCTTGAGCCGTTCCTGCAGCACGTTGAGCGGCAGGTTCGCGACTGTACTAATGGCATGGCCGTTGTCAACGAGCATCTTGATGAGCTCGAGACGTGCCACGTCATGTTGCTCGTAGACGCGGTTGCCGCCGGGAGTGCGCTTGGGTTCGACAACCTTGTAGCGTCTCTCCCAGACCCGCAGTGTTTCTGTGGGGATATTCGTCAGACGTGAAACGGCGCCGATGCGATAGACAGCGTGCTGGTCAGCGGTATTCATTTGCAGGGACTCGTGGGCAATCATGGGAATCTTCCTCGTGTCAGATTGTGTTTCTCAATGCCAGTGCATCGGGATGCGGTGAAAGGTAGACCTGTCGCGCTGCGCGGTTCTCTGGCAGCCGCCTCAGGTGATGACGCAGCATCGTCACTGGCACGACCAGGGGCATCTCGCCACGTCGATAACTGCCAAGGAGTTCGCGAAACTCCTGGCGGTCGCCTGCATCGAGATGACTGCGCAGGAAGCCCATGATGCGTTCCAGCACCATGGCATGGCGGCGCCTGGGAACCGGCTTGCGCATGGCCGTCATGATCTGGCGCCTGTATGCCTCCACGAGTTCGCTGAATGAACGATCCAGTGGATTGGCAAGAAGGCGCCCCAGACGCAGAGCGGCATCCGGCGAGTGCGACTGAACCAGCAGTTTATGGCAGCTGTGGAAATCGATTAGATCGGCAATGCTTGCCTCGGCCGTATCGAGCTTTTGCAGACGGCGGTAGACGATGACGCGGTTGATAAAATTTTCACGCAACACGGGATCGTTCAGACGCCCCTCCTCCTCAACAGGCAGCCAGGGCCTGGCGGCCAGCAGCTGGTGAGTGAATTCACCGCGTGTCTCGGCGCGAGAGAGATGGCCGTCTTCGCGGTAGATCTTGACGCGAAATACACCACAGCTCGGGGAATCCTTCTTGAGAATGAAGCCTGCCAGCTCGGGCAGTTTTCTGACGATTCCGGCTGAAGCGTCCACGAGTTGCGCAGTCACGTCCAGCTCCGGTTTTTTTGCGCCTCGTATAGCAATGCCGTTATGGTTGTCGACAAGGCGAATTGTTGGTCTTGGTATGCCGAGACCGGCACTGACTTCCGGGCAAACAGGAGTGAAGTCGAAAAACTGGCCGAGCATGCCGGTGATGCGACGATCGTGCTTGTGTCCGCCGTTGTAGCGCACCGGATTCCCGATCAGGCAACTGCTGATACCAACCGGGATTTTCTCGTTTTCGTCGAGTGTCCAGATGGATTTCTTGCTCATAGCAGCTTCTCGATACCGCGGATCAGTCGACCGCTCTGTGGTTTCGTGAAGGAGGAGTAACTCGCAGCGAGATTGCCGTCACGGTCGATCAGGTACTTGTGAAAGTTCCAGCGAGGATATTCCCCGGCTGCCTCTCCAAGCCTCTGGTAGAGAAGACCGGCATTGCCCTTTTTGGCATTCGTCTTCTCGAACATCGGGAACTGCACACTGTAAGTCAGGCGGCAGAATGACTGGATTTTCTCTTCGCTGCCTGGCTCCTGTCCGCCAAAATCGTTCGACGGAAATCCGAGAACGACCAGGCCCTCGTCCTTGTAGTCGGCATAGAGCTTCTCGAGTCCCTCGTACTGCCCGGTGAAAGCACACTTGCTCGCCGTGTTGACGACCAGGACCACCTTTCCGCGGTATTCGTCGCACAACCTGACCTTTTCATCGGACGCGAGCTTGCGGACCTCGATGTCAAGCAGCTCCGGGCACTGGTTTGCACTGGCTGTCATGGCGACTCCTCCGGCAATCAAGCCGAACAATAATTGCACAGTTTTCATGTGGATTTACTCTTTTTCAGCATGTCTTTGTCCAAGTATAGAACCATTTTTGACTATTTGTCTAAGACAATTTAATATTTCTCTGGTCTTTACCTGAACAAGCATCGAGGCGCTTGACGTGGAAAAGGTCGTAATCACTGGCAGCGGGATTGCAGCACTGGGCAGCGTCTGGCTACTCAGAGACAAGTACAGACCTACCTGTTCGAATCCGGCAGTCGCTACGGTGGTCATTCCAATACTGTTCTCGTGGATGAGGGGGACCGGCAGGTTCCCGTCGACACCGGATTCATCGTTTACAGCAGGAAGTACTATCTCAACCTCACCGCCCTGTTCGACGTGCTGGGTGTCGAGACCCGCCGAGCAGCATGAGCTTCGGTGTTTACATTGATGATGGCGATTTCGAGTATGCCGGATCCGGCCTGAACACCCTCTTTGCGCAGCGTCGCAATCTCGCCAGGCCCGCCCACTGGAAAATGCTTGGCGAAATCCTGCGCTTCAACAGCCTTTCCTTTGCAAGCAGCTCATCCGGCAAGGCAGCTTCGGCAGCCGTTCAGTTGCAGATCTGCTTCATCAGGAGCGCTTCAGTACGGCTTTCCGTGATCACTACCTGCTGCCGATGGCCGCAGCAATCTGGTCATGCCCGACCGGGACCATGCCTGGTTTCCCCCTCGAGAGCTTTGCCCATTTCTTCAGGAACCACGGGTTGCTTGATTTGCGCAATCGACCCCAATGGCGCAGTGTTATCGGCGGCAGCCGTGTCTATGTCAGGCGAATCCTTGAGAATCTCGGCGGACGAACCAGCAAATGCAGTGCTGTTCGCGTTGTCAGGC
>JASFFK010000234.1:0-3963 GCA_050124335.1 Chromatiales bacterium
ATATTGACGCCGGCCAGCATTCTGTGGCGGGCATCATCACCAAAATAGACTTCTTTTGCAGACATTTTCTCTTTTCCTGGATTTCTGAGTGATTAACCTTCGATGACGCCCATGATGTCTTCTTCTTTCATCACGAGCAGCTCTTCGCCATTGATCTTGACTTCGGTACCTGCATATTTGCCAAACAGCACCTTGTCCCCGACCTTGACGTCGAGAGGGCGTACTTCGCCGTTCTCCATGATCTTGCCGTTGCCCGCGGCAATGACTTCACCCTGGGCAGGCTTTTCGGTCGCGCTGTCGGGCAGGACGATGCCACCGGCACTGGTGCGTTCCTCTTCCATGCGGCGAACGACCACACGGTCATGCAAAGGACGGATATTCATCGGGTAATTTCTCCAAATGATTTGCGGTTTGCTCAAGAGTGCTGTTAGCACTCGCTCTTTGTGAGTGCTAATGATAGGGCCAAAATCCCAAAGGTCAAGAGATCCCTGTGATGTAAAACGGCTCTTTCGGGCGCCGTGAGCCGGCATCGAAGCGGTCAGGGCCGGATTGCCGGGACGGGCACTCTTCGGGCATCTCGAACGGGGTTATCATAGGAAAGTGAGAGCCACGATCACTCCAGACCATCCACATGAACCAGAAACGGGAGCTGTCAAGATGCCCTATGTCAACATCAAGATCACCCGCGAGGGCGCGACAATTGAGCAGAAAGCCGAGTTGATCAGGGGGGTAACCCGCTTGCTACAGGAGACACTCGGCAAGAACCCCGAGACGACCGTTGTTGTTATCGACGAGGTCGAGCTGGATAACTGGGGGATCGGCGGCGTACCTGTCTCGGAATTTCGGCAGCGTGGAACCTGATTCGGATCAGCTCTCTTCTTCTTCGCTCATGCCGTACTTCTTGAGCTTGCGCCACAGCGAGACGCGATCGATGCCCAGTATTGCTGCTGCCCGGGTACGATTCTGGCCACAGTGATCGAGGACATATCGGATGTACTCCTCTTCCCGCTCGGCCAGGGTCGGTAGACGTCCTTCCTTCTCGCGAACAACCTGCAGGTTATGATCTGCGAGACTTGGCGGCAGGTCCCGGATCGTCAGCTCTTTTGAGCGCGTGAGTGTTACGGCGCGTTCAATGATGTTTTCGAGTTCGCGGATATTGCCCGGATAGCCGTACTCGACCAGTGCTGCCATGGCCTCTGGACCGATATCCTCGACGTCCTTGCCGATGCGCGCAGCGTGCTTGCGGAGAAAATAGTAGGCCAGCATCGGAATGTCGTCGCGACGCTCGGCGAGCGGCGGGAGATGCAGCCTGACGACATCGAGGCGATAGTAGAGGTCCTCGCGAAAATAGCCACCGGCGACGGCATCGCGAAGGTCGCGATGGGTAGCGGTGATCAGGCGAATATCAACCGGGATTGCGCGTGTCGACCCGAGGCGTCGCACCTCACGCTCCTGGATGACGCGCAGGAGCTTGACCTGCATGCCGGGGGTCATTTCGGCGATTTCGTCGAGGAACAGGGTGCCGCCATCCGCGGCCTCGATCAGACCGGGACGTGCTTCCCCCGCGCCCGTGTAGGCGCCTTTCTCGTGGCCAAAGAGTTCATTGGCGAGTAACTCTTCCTGGAGCGCGCCGCAGTTGATTGCCTGGAAATGGTGCTGACGGCGGTGGCTTTGATCATGGATGTATCGTGCCATCAGTTCCTTGCCCGTACCGCTTTCCCCGGTGATCAGTACATTGGTGTCAGCCGACGCGATCTGCGTAGCCATGTCGAGCAGGCGCTGCATGGCCCTGTCCTGCGTAATGATCGATGGCCCTGTCGTGTCCTGATCGCCCAGGAGGTTTCTGAGCTGCCTGTTTTCCCGCTTCAGCCGGACCATTTCGAGAGCCTTTTCGATGACTTCCCGCACTTCATCGAGACGGATGGGCTTGGCGATGTAGTGAAAGGCACCGGCTTTCATCGCCTCGATTGCGGACTCCAGCGTGGCGTAGCCGGTGATCAGTATCACGGCAAGGTCGGGGTCGAGTTCCCGCGCCCGTTGCAGTACGGCCATGCCGTCGACTTTTTCCATGCGCAGGTCGGTGAGGACCACATCGAACTGGTGACTGTCGAGTGCTTCCAGCGCACCGGCGCCGCTTGCACGCGTTATGACATCGTAACCCTGCTTGCGGCAGACGTGCGCAAGATTCAGAACGGCAGGCGCCTCATCATCGACGATCAGGACACGTGCCTGTCTCTCCGTACGGTCATGCATGAGGTCTCTCCGCCAGTGGCAACAGGATGATGACACTTGTTCCCTCGCCATAAATCGACTCGATTGCCAGGCAGCCGTCATGCTCTCGCACGATCTCCTGGACAATGAAGAGTCCCAGGCCGGTGCCATGCCCCGGTTCCTTTGTCGTGTAGAAGGGGTCGAAGACTTTCGACAAGGCATCCGGCCTGATGCCGGGTCCCGTGTCGGACACCCGTATCTCGACAAGCGAACCCTCCCTGCGTGCCAGGCACTTGATGTCTCCTGCCACTTCCGCAGCCTCGGGGACCTGCATTCCGGCGGCTCTTCGTATCCTGGCCTCGATGCGGATCGTGAGTGGTCCATCCGTAGCACTCATTGCATTCTGAAGAAGATTGATGAAGAGCTGCTGCATGCGCTGCTTGTCGACCGCAAGCGCAAGGTCAGTCGGGACATCGACTTCCAGTGCGACCTTTTGCTGCGAGAGCGACTTTCCGAGAATTGTCCCGGTCTCCTCGATGATCCTTGCGAGCTTGTGTGTTTCCTTGCTGAACACGCGCTTGCTGCCGAAGTCCAGCAGTGTGCGCACGATCTTGCGCCCGCGCTCGGTCTCGCTGTCGATCTGTCGGAGCCAGTTCCTGAGCGTGTGTGTGTCTGCCTCCTCGAGTTCTTCCATGAGCAGCTGGCAGGAGGAGGAGATATTCGAGAGCGGATTGTTGAGTTCATGCGCGACCCCGGCCGAGAGGGTACCAAGCGAGGCGAGTTTCTCGGAATGCAGCATACGCTTGCGACGAATCTCGAGCTCCCGGAGCATGCGGTTGAAGGCGCTGGTCAGGGTCTCGAACTCCCTGTCCGGAGAGGGCGAGGTCAGGTGGTCAAAGCGTCCCTCGGCGATCGGTGCCATGCTGGCCTCCATGGCGCGCAGCGGCCTGACGGCAACGCGCCTGAGGCGTCTCCCGATGACGAGGATTGCCAGCCCGATCAGCATCAAAGAGACAAGCAGGAACCATCGGGACTGTTTTACCGCCTCCTCGAGGGCCAGGCGCTGCTTCCCGGCGAGAGATTCCGCTGTAGCCGTGATTTTCTGGCCATCCCTGCCGAGCATTTCCCGAAGCTGCGGGCGTTCGGAAGCCGGGGCTGCGACCCAGGCTGTCATGATGTCACGATAATGCTCGATCTCTCGTGAAAGGGTGCTGACTGTGTCAGGCTCGATGAGGGGGGCGAGAGTTGCCGCATGCTGCGTGAGAAGGGCAAGCAATCTGGTGGCATGCGCATCTACCCTTGCATGGGCATCAGGATCCGGGTAGAGGAAGAGGTTTTTCTCCTCGCGCCGCATTTCCAGGACCGTATCCTTGTAGCTGGTCACAGTAGCACTCCCTGAAATGCGGCTTTCAAGGAACAGCAGGTCAAGGAAAGCGATTGTGCCGAGCCCGAGGATGGCAAAGACGAGCACCAGATAGCTGCTCGTGATCTTTCCTCGAAGACTGTGTAAATCCATGGTCAGGGCCATAACAAAGTGCAATAGTGCGTTACATATTGCAACAATGGTATCACTGATCTGTCTCCCCCGATATTGTGGGCTTTTCGGTCTGATTGTCGAAATAAATCGTTGCTTATTGCAACAGCCCTCTGGTTTCCCGCTCCAGGTCAAAAGGATTGAAAACAATAGCTTAACGTATCTCTGGCGTTGGCATGAAGGTTGCAATGAAAGCAACAGTTTTCCTGAATATTCGG
>JASFFK010000235.1:0-3955 GCA_050124335.1 Chromatiales bacterium
TGCGCGGCGTACGAACCAGAACGCGAATGGCTTCACCGCTGTCTGCATAAGGCATGAGGCGTCGCTCGATCTCGTCCATGTACTCCTCCATGTAGCTGTAGGAGGCGCCCTCCGGGCCGTTGACCAATACGAAAAAGGCACCGCGATCCTCGCGTGGCGCGTATTCCTCCGGGATGCTCTTGAACAGCAGGAAGGCGCCGAGCAGTGTTGCGAGGTAAAGCGACAGGACCATCCATTTGTGATGCAGCAGGAAGCGCAGGGCTCTACCATAGCCGGTTCGCAAACGCTGGAAGATCCAGTCGACACCGCTGGTCAGCGAGACGCGCCGATGCTGCCGGGGCAGAATTTTCGAAGCCAGCATGGGCGAAAGCGACAGGGCGACGAAGGTGGAAAAGGAGACTGCAGCAGCCATGGTCAGGGCAAACTCCGAGAATAGCCGCCCGACATCCCCCTGCAGGAAGGCAATGGGCAGGAAGACGGCCACGAGTACAACGGTCGTGGCCACGACCGCGAAGCCCACCTGGCGCGCGCCGCGAAAGGCAGCCACCAGGCGCGACTCCCCATACTGTTCCATGCGGCGGTGGATGTTCTCGAGCACCACGATGGCATCGTCCACCACCAGGCCGATTGCCAGTACCAGCGCGAGCAGTGTCAGGATGTTCACCGAGAAACCGAGTATCCACAGCACGAAGAAGGTCGCCACCAGGGAAACGGGCACTGTCACCGCAGGCACCAGCATCGCCCGCACGCTGCCGAGAAACAGGAAGATCACCAGTATGACGAGGCCGATGGCGATGCCGAGCGTTTTGTAGACCTCGTGAATGGCACCCTTGACGAACACTGAGGTGTCGTAGCTCTGCTTGATTTCCATCCCCTCGGGCAGCGATGGATTGATGCGTGCCATTTCCGCCTTGGCAGCATCTGCGACAGCGATCGTATTGGCGGTGGATTGCTTGATGATACCGAGGCCGACCATCGGGACGCCGTTGCCGCGGAAAAAGGTCCGGTCCTCTTCGGCTCCCCGCTCAACGCGGGCCACGTCCGCGAGACGCACCAGGTAGCCGTCTGCACCGCGGTCGATCACCAGGCGGCTGAACTGGGCGGGGGTGTTGAAGGCCCGCTCCACCCGCACGCTGAACTGGCGACTCTCGGACTCGACACCGCCGGCCGGCAATTCCACGTTCTCGGCGCGCAGGGCGTTCTCGATGTCGGCCACCGTGAGCCCGCGTGCGGCCAGCGCGTTACGGTCGACCCAAACCCGCATGGCGAAGGTCTGGTTGCCACCCACGCGCACGCGGGCCACGCCGTCTAGCACGGAGAAGCGGTCTACGAGGTAACGCCTCGCGTAGTCGGTCAACTCCGGCACCGTCATGCGATCGCTGACGAGGTTGAGCCACATGATGACGTCCTCGTTACTATCCACCTTCTGAATGTCCGGAGGTTCAGCCTCGACGGGAAGCTGGTCCAGAATCCCCGAAACCCGGTCACGCACATCGTTGGCCGCGCCGTCGACGTCGCGGTCGATGTCGAACTCGATGGTGATACGCGAGCGGCCGTCCTCGCTCACAGACTCAATGGTGCGGATGCCCTCCACGCCCGATACCCGGTCCTCGATGAGTTGCGTGATGCGGGTCTCCACCACGTTGGCGGCCGCGCCCGGATAGACAGTATCGATGGACACCACCGGCGGGTCGATGTCCGGATATTCCCGCAGGGGCAACCGGTCAAATGCAACGAGACCGATGGCGACCAGCAACAGTGACATCACTGTTGCCAGGACGGGGCGGGTGACCGAGAGATCGGAAAGAATCACTCGCTCGGCTCCAGCATGTCCTGCAGTTTCCTGGAACCATCGTCGAGGGCCTTGAGGATGACCGGCTGGCCGGGACGCACTTTGTCATTTCCGTGGGTGATGACGCGTTCGCCCGCTGTCAGGCCTTCTGTGATTTCGACGAAGCCGGGTAGTCTTGCGCCGATGCTGACGGTCCGGCGTTCCGCATTGTCATCCGCGCCGATCACCATCACGAAGTGGTCTGTCCCCAGTTGTTGCAGGGCCTCTTCCGGCACCACTGCTGAGCGGCGCGGGTTGCGCAGCAATTCCACCTGCATGAGTATGCCGGGTTTGAGCGCCCGGTCTGGATTCGGCAGGATGGCGCGCACCTGGATGGAGCGGGTGGCCGGGTTCACGCGGCTGTCGATACCACTGACTTCACCCTCAAACGTGCGGTTACCGTAGGCGCGGGCCTTGGCGGTAATGCGCAACCCGGGATGCAGATCGGGCAGAAAGACGCTTGGTACGGAGAAGTCCAGCTTGAGGACGCTGTCGTCATCGAGCGTGGTGATCGCGTCGCCGGGCTCGACAAGCGCCCCCGGGCTGATGTTGCGCAAACCCAGTACGCCATCGAAGGGTGCCCGCAGCAAGCGGTCAGCAAGTCGCGACTCGAGCGCGGCCAGTGAAGCCCGGGCTATTTCGAGATCGCGCTTGCGTTCATCGTAGAGCGATTCGGACGCCGTTCGCTGTTCTGCCAGCAACTTTACCCGATCATACTGGCGTTCGGCTTCGGCGACCCGGACCTTGGCCTCATCCAGCAGGGCGTGTTCTTCCTCGCTGGTCATTTCTACCAGCAAGTGGCCTGCCTGGACTCGCTCCCCGTCATCGAAATGAATTGCAGAGACAGTCTCGGTCACACTGGCCGTTAGCACGACCGATTCGTTGGATTTCAGCGTTCCAAGCGCCTCGATGCGATCAGTTAAAGCCCTCTCTGCGACCTCATAAGCAATGACTTGAAGAGGTTTTCCCCCGGGCTGTGCCAGGACATTGGAACACCCGAGGGCAATCGGTGCTATGAGCAGTAACAGGAAAGGCCGCAGTCTCATGTCTCCCCCATCGAACAGTTCTTGCAAAATACAATTTCGAGTATTGCATCTGCCGCTTCGAAGAAAAGGATCAAAATTTGGGGAAATCACACATCAACGGGTGGGTCCCGTTGAGATTTGATCCCTCACCCGATGCTATTGAGCTGCTCGTAAGTCCTGTTTAGCCAGATTTTTACGCGCTGTCGCTCGAGCATTCCGAGTGTCGGACCAAGCGAAGAGTCCCTGTTGTTTGCTGCGGCCCAGAAGCTCGCACCGATATGGTCGATCTTGCGCATGGTTGGTGCATGAAGGCCGGGCAAGTCTATCACCCTGGCGCCCAGTGCCTCTGCCTGTGTTGCGAGTTCCGATTTGTCGAAATGGCCGAAATCCTTGCCGCGGCCATGATTCCTGACGAGCACGTACGCCAGCCGGTTGCCGTGTCTCTCCAGTAGTCTCTCCAGGAGCATCATCGAGTCGGAGCCATCGTCCATGACGTGCCAGAAGGCGAGTTCCAGACCGGCATCCTTTGCCAGCTCGAGAACACCTGATTCATCAAGCCACTGATCCAGTGGTTTCGTCGCCTGTGCTGCCAGGTCGACAATCGCAGTCTTCCCGGTCTCAAGCGTTTTTTCGACAATCCTGTCGAGACTCTCGAAATTGGAGATGTCGACGGGGTCGGAATAATCAGCATAGTATTTCAGCATCGCGCCATGCGAAGCATCGGCATCAAATGCAATGAAGGGCGTCTCACGGTCGATGTAGTACTGCGCCAGGAGACGGGACATGACGGATTTGCCTACGCCGCCCTTCTCACCCCCAACAAAATGGATTCGGGACATCTTTTTTCTCCCTGATTGAAATCGCAAAGTTCTTTCGGTCTGGTGTCGCCAGATTGTCTGCGTACTTGAGAGTTACTAGCAAAAGACATGCCGGTGAGGGCGGGTCGCCCGGTCCGTGACGCGGTAAATGGGAACGGAGGGAGTATTTTCTATTTTCTCCGTCCCCTTTTCGAGGGGGCTGAGTTAATCCCGGATTTCTATCTCAATGGACGAAAAAAGAGGTACTGATCTCTTTCCCGGAATAACACGGGTTTAATGTA
>JASFFK010000236.1:0-3953 GCA_050124335.1 Chromatiales bacterium
CGAGGATTTCACCGATGAGTATCTCGTAATCCTGGCAACGCGTGTGATCACTGATCTTGGCCAGCTGGTGGTTCTTGACCTTGATGAGATTGGTGAACACCTCGAGTGGCGTTGTCGAGGCGTCACTGTAGAATTTTTCCCGCATGGTAACGTCTGTACCGGGGTTTGATTCTTCCTGGACTGTTTCAAGTACGGCGAACATGCGTCCAAGACGGTACCCGATATTGGACTTACTCTTGTCAAGTGGCATTAGGTCTCTCTCCTAAGGGTTGCATCTGAATCCGGTGGTGCATCGCTTGCGGATGCGCGCGTTTGATCTTGTTATTTGCTGCCTCCATGCAACAAGCTGACGCAACCGGGCCGGAGGCGTCATCTGGTGCTTCATTATTGGGAGTCAGCAAGGCAGTGTCAACCAATCTGTTATCGGTTTCCGGTGCTGCCGCGACATCTCGCAACTCCATGTCAGTCAAACGGCAAGTGGTCTGTCAGACAGGGTCAGGACTCGATGGTGATGCGCGCAAAACGGCGCTTGCCCACCTGGTAAACATGCGTCGTGCCCGGCAGGCAGACCAGCGACTTGTCGGTGACCTTGTTGCCGTCGATCCTGACCGCGCCCTGCTTGATCATACGCATGGCCTCCGAGGTACTGCTGACCAGTCCGCCATCTCTCAGGACGTTGGCAATGGGTAGTCCCTCGCTGGAGGAGGCAATCATTTTTTCAGGCATCTCGTCCGGCATCGCCCCTTTCTGGAAGCGTGCAATGAAGTTTTCACGGGCTTTTTTCGCAGCCGCGATGTCATGAAAGCGCGCGATGATCTCCTCGGCCAGCAGGAACTTGATGTCACGGGGGTTCGCCCCTTCATCGACCTGCTTGCGGAAACCGTCGATCTCCTGCATCGGGCGGAAGCTCAGCAGCTCGAAGTAGCGCCACATGAGATCGTCCGAGATTGACATGATCTTGCCGAACATCTCGTCCGGCGCATCCGTGATGCCGATATAGTTTCCAAGCGATTTCGACATCTTCTGCACGCCGTCGAGCCCCTCGAGGATCGGCATGGTGATGACGATCTGCGGCTCCTGGCCATGCTGCTCCTGCAACTGGCGCCCCATGAGCAGGTTGAACTTCTGGTCCGTGCCACCGAGTTCGACGTCCGACTGCAGTGCAACCGAGTCGTACCCCTGGATCAGGGGATAGAGAAACTCGTGGATGGCGATAGCCTGACCACCCTTGTAGCGCTTGCTGAAATCGTCGCGCTCGAGCATGCGCGCGACTGTCTGGCTGGAAGCCAGCTGGACCATATCGGCCGCGTCCATCTTGCCCATCCACTCGGAATTGAAGACGACTTTTGTCTTCTTCTTGTCGAGGATCTTGAAGATCTGCTCCTCATAGCTTCGCGCGTTCTCGAGAACCTGCTCGCGTGTGAGCGGCTTTCGCGTAACATTCTTGCCCGTCGGATCGCCGATCATGCCCGTGAAATCGCCTATCAGAAAGTAGATGTCATGCCCGAGTTTCTGGAACTGGCGCAGCTTGTTGATCAGTACCGTGTGACCGAGATGCAGATCCGGTGCAGTCGGGTCAAAACCCGCTTTGATCCTGAGGGGCCTGCCTTTTTCCAGTTTTTTGACAAGCTCCTCCTCGATGAGGATCTCGTCGGTACCGCGGGCAATGAGCTCGAGGGCTTCAGCTGTGGACATGGTTCGTTATGCTTCAGGAAAAATCGATCCGCAATCTACCGGAATTCACGGGCGCTGTCATTAACGGGCCCCGGCCATCTTCCTGTATACTCGCCGGGAAATTGGAACACGGGGCCGCTTTACTTGTCGAACCCTGCCAGCGAATAACGAGAGCCAATATTCCAGCCAGACCATGAAATCATTCCTGACCGGATTTTTCAGCGCCATTGTTCTTGCCGTTATCATCCTCCTGCTGCTGCCTGACGAAGAAAAGCCCCTGCAGCAGCAGACAATCGATCTGCAGATCCCTGAACAGCAAGAAACCGGCCCCGTCATCGTGCTGGAACCACTGGACACAGAGCAGACAGACCCCGGCATGTCCCCGCCAATCGAGGAGCCCCTCATCGGCATCGAGGAATCTGGAACCGGTGAGACGATGCCTGCCGGGGAAGAGAGCACGGCCGCAATCACTTCAGACACAGCGGAGACCGAAGAGACAGATACCCTCGGGGAATCTGCAGAAGAGGAAGCCGCAAAGCCACTGATGGTCGTTCACCAGGTCAAGAGCGGGGACACACTGCTCTCCATCTTCAACGCGCTTGAAATCGACCCTCAGCATTACAAGCGGCTGATTGTCTCAAAGGACGTCTCCAGCGGGCTTTCACGCCTGAAGCCCGGCCAGATGCTCTACTTCTATCTGGATGGGGACCGGAATCTCACGAAACTCGTCCACGAGAGCGATTCGATCCGCTCGGACAACTACACCTTCACTGACAAGCTCATCATGCTTGACAGTGTCAGCAAGCAAATCGAGAAACGCACCGAGACGGTACAGGGCAAGATCCAGAGCTCGCTGTTCGTCGACGGCCAGAATGCCGGCATGTCTGGCAAGCTCATCATGAACATGGCCAGGCTCTTCAACTTCGATATCGACTTCGGCAGCGAGTTGCAGAAAGGCGACTATTTCGGTGTCATCTACGAGGCCGAATATGTTGACGGCGAGCGCATCGGCACCGGCGACATCCTCGCGGCAGAGTTCATCAACAACAACAAGCAGTACCGTGTCGTGCGCTACGAGGACCAGAACGGCAACGTCGACTACCTCGACGAGGAGGGTCGCAGCCGCCGCAAGATGTTCATCCGCACGCCGCTGAACTTCACGCGCATCAGCTCGAAATTCACCAACAAGCGCTGGCACCCGGTTCTCAAGCGCTGGCGCTCCCACAAGGGTGTCGACTACGCCGCGCCGACCGGCACACCCGTCTGGGCGACCGGCGACGGGAAGATTCACATCATCGGACGCCAGAGTGGCTACGGCAAGGTCATCTACATCAAACACGGCAAGTATGTGACTGTCTATGGCCACCTCAACGGTTTCAAGCGCGGACTCAAGAAAGGGGATCACGTCAAGCAGGGGCAGGTCATCGGCTACGTCGGCCAGACCGGGCTGGCAACCGGCCCCCATCTTCACTACGAGTTCCGTATCCACGGCAAGCATGTCAACCCGCTGTCGGCGAAGCTGCCGGTGCAGGACCCGATCGACAGGTCGAAGATGAAACACTTCCTGGCGACCGCCAAACCACTCTTCAAGTCACTCGACCTGCTCAAGGGGCAGGACGTGGCCATGAACGACTGATGACCTACTATGTCGGGCTGATGTCCGGTACCAGCATGGACGGCATCGATGCTGCGCTGGCGGATATCGCTGCCGACGGAACCTTCCGGCTGGTCGCAACGCTTTCACATCCCTGGCCGGCAGAACTCGAACAGCAGCTGCGCAAACTTGCGCTGCCCGGAGAAGACGAGATCGACCGCCTGGGAACCGCCGATGCCCATGCCGGTGAAGTCCTCGGCACTGCCGTCATGGAGCTGCTGCGCAGTGCCGGTATCAGGCCGGATGCCGTCGAGGCCATCGGTTCCCACGGGCAGACCGTCCGTCACCGCCCCGGCGCCAGCCATCCCTTTACACTTCAAATCGGTGATCCCAACCGTCTTGCAGCGCATACCCGCATCACGACGATCTCCGACTTCCGCCGCCGCGACATGGCCGTCGGCGGCCAGGGCGCTCCGCTCGCACCGGCTTTTCACAAGGCCGTGTTCGGCAGCAGCAGCGAGAACCGCATCATCCTCAACATCGGCGGCATCGCCAACCTGACATGGCTGCCCTCGGATTCGCAGGAAAAGGTAATCGGCTTCGACTCGGGACCGGGCAACAGGCTCATGGATGACTGGATTGCACGCTGCAAGGGAGAGCGCTATGACCAGGAAGGCGTATGGGC
>JASFFK010000237.1:0-3947 GCA_050124335.1 Chromatiales bacterium
TTCTCCTGTATCGACATCAGGAATATCACCGTAAAAGACGAGTGCAAGAATGCCGGCAAAACCTTCACTTCCTTGCAGGAGTGAGTCGGGAATTTCTGTGATGATGATGCCGTCCCGATCACCCTCAGCGAGCTCGATGACCTTGATATCCGGATCAGATTGCTTGTTATTTTGATTTGCGGGATATGCGATTCTGTAGGGACAATTCCTGTCCTGCGTCAGGATGCCAGCGCTGGTTATCACGGGGATAAAGAGCAAGGCCGTCTTCTCGCCAAAAGCAGGGTCTGCCCCGATCAGTATGCGCAAGCGGGTGCTTCCTTTCTGAGGGATGACGACGGGCCCGAACCAGGGCTTTTCCAGGCGCCATGGCAGATGCTTTTGTTTTTTTATGAATGCAATCGAGTTGGAGGTGCTCCACTCTGGTTTGAAGGTCTTCTGGTATGCGAGTGGATTATTATCCAGCTTGTCAAGGAAGTTATTTAATGCCGGGAATATCTCTTTGTATGCGTTCTTTCCGATGAGTGAATCCTGGTGCCCGAACCGCTCGTTCCTGAGCATGAGGTAATGAGCCGCGGATGCCTTGCTAAACACCTGGTCAGTGCGGTACGAGGTGGCAACATCCGAAAGACCGTTATCGATGCCGTTGAAGCTGCAGGTCGGAAATGTCCACTTCTCGAGATTTTTCTCGGTGACAAAAAAGTTGTGACCCTCTTTTGTGGAAATGGTATCGAGACGTGCAAAGTGAATTGTCTGCTTGACGGTGTCGATACTCATTGGACCGAAGAGGTCGTCGATATGTTGCAGTACCCTGTCGTCGACATTCTTCAGGTTGAAATCCCGGCCGTAGAGAGCATCCATGCGGTGGCGTGTACGGGTGAATGGCGTGCGCTTGCGCGGAGACCATGGCGGGTTCTCGATATCGAACTCCTCTTCCGGATAGGGCAAGGTATAGAGCAACCGGTCGATGAGGTCGTCCGCCAGTGTTGGCTCATGCTCCGGTCGGAACTGGTAATTGTCGGGCATGAGCTCCTTGAAGTACTGCATGAAGAAAGCGCGCAGCTTGTTATCGGGGCTGAAGACGACAGTCGGCGTGACCTGGGAAAAAATGACCGAGCGTACACGGTGCTTGAAAAAGTTATCGACAAATGCTTGCCGGTCGAGATTTTCATTACCGAAATAGCGCGCCACCCATGCATTGTATCTGTGGATAATGTAATCGGGGTTGAGCGCCGCCATGCTGAACATCACGGCTCCCATGCAGTGGGCGAGCACATCGACTTTTCGGCCATTGTCGTACTGGCGATAGATGTAATCGATTGCCACGGGAATATCTGCACCTGCGACATCCTCGAAACTCCAGGGATAACGTGCCGAGGGAAGACCCGGGCTCGTGCGCATGTCCAGGATCCAGACATCGCGTCCCTCTTTCCAGAAAGACTTGGTGAAATTGTTATGGATGGTGTCGTGGGTGAAAGAGGTGCCGCTGGCGCTATAGCCATGAATCATGACGACAGGTGGTTTTTTACTTCCCTCGACGCGATAGTGCGTGAGGTGGATGACAACAGGATCACCCTCGCTCAGTCCACTGACCCTGTTGTCCGGAATTGTGTCGACCTGTATTTCGACTACGCCGGGGCGGGGAAGGCCCGTAATCTTGCCCGGGAGCCGGTCGGGTTCATCAGTTAGTGGCGCATCGGGCTTGCGGAAGCTCCAGAGGTGGATGCCAATCATCATGCGCGCCAGGTAAGCGCCCAGCGAGAAGAGGTCGAGCATCGCATTGACCTGATCCTGCTGTGCGGTGAGCCTGATGAGAGGAACGTTGATACGCGAGAGAAAGCGCGTGTCAAGACAGAGCAGAGGGGGTGTATCCTTGTCTTCAATCAGCCCCCGCATCTTCGTCAGTCGCATCTGGGAGAGTTGTCGCCATGGATTCGAACGTCGACCGTAGGTGAAGGTTTTGTACCCCTCGATCCTGTCTCCTGCGAGATCGAATGAAACTGTCCCGGATGCCGATGCATCAGAATCCACGATCAGCGAATACTCGAGCAACCGTTTTTCACCGGCATGTGATGCCAGTCGCAGAGCTCCCAGTGCGCGTTGCAGCACCTTTCCGTCAGTAACTCTCGGCTCGTAGGGGAGCGGGAAAAATTGCTGCCAGGTGTCGCGTAAACCACGGTTGGGCAACCATGCCCACAGGGCGCGCAGGATTCTGTCTGCAAGAAAGCTGTTTCCCCGGCCGAAGACGTCGAGCTTTCCGGTCACATTGGCCGTGTAGCAGGCCATGGCATCTTTCAGCTCTTCGACACGCGACTGTCGCAAGCGCAGATCGTTGGGTGATTGTGGCCTGTGTATCTGCTCCTCGAGGCTTTTCCAGTCGGACCGGGTGAAGATACGAAGACGGCTTCTTGCCGCCGGGATGCCATCAGCAACCGGAATGGTTTTCAGGCTGACAGGCATCCTGCCTTCCTCTCCTGTATCCATGCCGGCAAGCTCCCGTACCCTGACCGGGGCAAAGGCCAGTGTGATTTCAACGACTGCATCGACGATTTTCTCCTTGCTGTCACGAAGTCTGACATCGCCGGAGAGGCGCTCGATGACCTGGATCTCGGTCTGCTGGTAGTCGGTATAGAACGTTTTCTGAAGCTGCCTGTACCATGGGCGCTCACTGAGCGATTGCTCTTGCTGATGTCCTGTTTCGAGATGCCAGAGCTTCTTCAGGCCATCAACGGCACGCAGTGCAACAGCCGTGATCGTCAGGGCCGGGTTGGTTCCGATCGCGGTCGGGATGATGGCACCGTCGAGAACAACCAGTCCCTCGTGGTACTGTTTACGATGCCGCGGGTCGCCGTCATAGACACGTCCATACTCATCGACGACGCCGTGCCTGACATCATCGCCCATACTGCAACCACCCAGCGGATGAACCGTGGCCAGCGGCCCGAGCTGGTTGTTCGTCAAGAAGTTCATGGACCCGGGCAGCAGTTTCCAGGCCGGGTTCGGCAGGATTTTTCCTGCAACGCGCGAATTTGCTGAAAGTTTCTCGAGCGCGTCGATCTGTTCGTTGAAGAGCGGCTTACGGTTCAGGCCGGGCCAGTGCACCCTGATGATGCCTTCTTCCGGGGTGGCGTCATTTTCTTTTTTGCCGGCATGCGGCAGTCGTAACTCGCCGTCCGCGCCATCATCACCCATGACAGCATAGAGAGAAGTTTTGCGCATGGTGTCGTGGTTGACCGCGAAAGGGTCCACGAACCGGCCTCTGTGCCGGTGGCTTCCATGGTGTAATCGCGACAGCGAATGGAGTGTGTTCGAAGTCGTCACCAGCTCCTCGAAAACGCGCTGCAGCGGTGCGGGTATGGCCATCTCCTCGATCACGATGCCTCCACGCCCCACCTCGTCCCGCGCATCGATAATTCCGGTGATGGTCGGGCCGACATGACGTTTGTCAAAAGGGATCTGGTCACTGGCGACCGAGTTCGATTCCATTTGCTGGTTGAAACCGGCGGCCAGCATGTCACCGTTGGAAGAGAAGTGCTTTCCGAGTTTCTTAGAGAAGCGCAATCGTTCTTTCTCCTGGGAACGCAGGAGCAACTCGGTCGAGCCCAGTGAGCCGGCAGCAAGGATGACGTAGCGGGCCTCGATCCTGAATGTGCTGGCCTGGCGCTCGCGCAGCTTTCTTCGGGTATGCACGACATGGAGAGTCCATGAAGTCTCCTTGCCTTCCTGGTCCTTTTCGATGCGAACGACGCTTGCACCCGTGTAAATCTCTGCCCCCTTCTGACGGGCTTCTGCCAGCAGATTGGTATCCAGGGAGATCTTTGCACCATGATTGCAACCGCTCGCGCAGTCCCCGCAGAGCGTGCAGGCCTTGAGAGGAATGCCGGCGCTGGTCTCGACGCCATCCTGCATTGCAATCGTCACCGGTGCCGCATCGAATTTATCTCTGCCAA
>JASFFK010000238.1:0-3913 GCA_050124335.1 Chromatiales bacterium
GTTCCGCAAGCGGCTCGAGGAGGGCGAGTCGCTCGACAAGTTGCTGCCCGAGGCATTTGCAACCGTGCGCGAAGCAGGCAGGCGCGTGCTCGGCATGCGCCACTTCGATGTGCAGATGATCGGCGGCATGGTGCTCGACCAGGGCAAGATTGCCGAGATGCGCACGGGGGAGGGCAAGACGCTCGTGGCGACACTCGCGGCCTATCTCAATGCGCTCAGTGGCAAGGGTGTGCATGTCATTACTGTCAATGACTACCTGGCACGGCGTGACGGCGCCTGGATGGGACGCCTCTACAACTTCCTGGGCCTCTCGCTGGGAATCATCCAGTCGTCGGGTGGCAATCCGGACGAATCCTCCTATCTCTTCGACCCGGAGAAGGATGACAGCGAGGGGTATCTCCACCTCGTGCCCTGCACCCGCAAGCAGGCCTATGCAGCGGACATCACCTACGGCACCAACAACGAATACGGCTTCGATTATCTGCGCGACAACATGGCCTTCAATGCCGAACAGCGTACACAGCGCGGGCTCAATTTCGCTGTGGTGGACGAGGTTGACTCGATCCTGATCGACGAGGCGCGGACCCCCCTGATCATCTCCGGACCAACCGAAGGGAACCAGGAGCTCTACCTCGAGATCAACAAGATCATCCCGTTCCTGACGCGCCAGGATCCGGTCACCAACGACGAGGGCAAACCTGACTGGGGACCCGGTGACTATGCTGTCGACGAGAAGCAGCGTGCCGCTTACCTCAGTGACGAGGGGCACGAAAAGGTCGAGGGCATGCTCGCCGAGGCCGGCCTGCTCGAGGAGGGGACGAGCCTCTACGACACCGTCAATATTGCCCTGATGCATCACGTCATGGCCGGGCTGCGCGCCCATGCGCTCTTCAAGAAGGATGTGCACTACATCGTGCGCAACAACGAGATCGTCATCGTCGACGAGTTCACGGGCCGCACCATGCCCGGTAGACGCTGGTCGGAAGGACTCCACCAGGCCATCGAGGCGAAGGAGGGCGTGCCGATCCAGCAGGAGAACCAGACGCTGGCCTCGATCACTTTCCAGAACTATTTCCGGCTCTACGACAAGCTGTCGGGCATGACGGGTACCGCCGACACGGAAGCCTTTGAACTGCAGCAGATCTACGGTCTCGAGGTCGTTGTCATTCCCACCAACAAGCCGATGGTGCGAGATGATCGCGCGGATCTCGTCTATCTCACCAAGGAGGAGAAGTTCAACGCTATCATCGAGGATATCCGCGACTGCGTGAAACGCGGTCAGCCGGTACTCGTTGGTACCGCTTCCATCGAGGCATCGGAACTCGTTGCGCAGTTGCTGGACACTGCGAAGATCAGGCACGAGGTGCTCAACGCCAAGCAGCACGAACGCGAGGCGCACATCGTCGAGGATGCCGGCCGTCCCGGTGCTGTAACGATCGCCACCAACATGGCCGGTCGCGGTACCGATATCGTGCTTGGTGGCAACCTCGACGCAGAGCTGCAGGCAATTGGCGACAATCCCGATCCATCGAAAGCCGATGCGACAAGGGAAGCCTGGTCCAAGACGCACCAGCAGGTTCTCGAGGCAGGCGGACTGCACGTCATCGGTACCGAGCGTCACGAATCGCGCCGGATCGACAACCAGTTGCGTGGCCGTTCCGGGCGCCAGGGTGACCCGGGCTCCAGCCGTTTCTATCTCTCGCTCGAAGATGACCTCATGCGCATCTTTGCCTCCGATCGCGTTTCCGGGCTGATGCAGAAACTCGGGATGCAGGAGGGCGAGGCGATCGAGCACCCATGGGTCAACAAGGCGATCGAGAATGCCCAGCGCAAGGTCGAGGGGCGCAACTTCGATATCCGCAAGCAGCTGCTTGAATATGACGATGTCGCCAACGACCAGCGCAAGGTGATCTACCAGCAGCGCAGCGAGCTCATGGAGGTGGATGATGTCTCCGACACCATCGCGTCCATGCGCGAGGAGGTCATCAATGAGCTCATCGACCAGTACATTCCGCAAGGCAGTATCGAGGAGCAGTGGGATGTGCCGGGTCTCGAGGAGGCGCTGCAGGGCGACTTCGATCTGGAATTCCCGATTGCCCGCTGGCTAGAGGAAGACGAGAGCCTGCACGAGGAGACCCTGCGCGAAAAAATTCTCGACGAAATGGTCGCAGACTACGAGGCCAAGACAAAGCTCGTCGGTAGCGAGCAGATGCGACAATTCGAGAAGGGCATCATGCTCGAATCGCTCGATAACCACTGGAAGGAGCATCTCGCGGCCATGGATTACCTGCGCCAGGGAATCGGTTTGCGCGGCTATGCGCAGAAGAACCCGAAGCAGGAGTACAAGCGCGAGGCGTTCGCCATGTTCGAGTCCCTGCTCGACAATATCAAGCATGACGTGGTGAAAATTCTTACACGCGTCCGCGTGCGCGAGGATGCGCCCATGGATCTGCCGGAGCATGCGCCGCAGCCGATCGAGTTCACGCACCAGGAGTTCAAGGGCTTCGGTGCCGAATCGCCTGTCAATGCCGCGCCGCCTGAGCAGCCGGCGGAAGAGCAGCCCGCCCAGCCCTTCGTGCGCGACGGACGCAAGATCGGCCGCAATGAACCCTGCCCCTGCGGCTCCGGCAAGAAGTACAAGCAGTGTCACGGAAAGCTGACCTGATGCAATCAGAGAGTGCGCTGCCAGTAGCCGGCGTCCGGCTCGGCAGTGTTGCAGCGGGCATCCGCTACGAGGGCCGAGAGGACCTCGTACTGATCGAACTCGCAAAGGGTTCAACCTGTGCAGCTGTCTTCACGACCAACGCCTTCTGCGCTGCGCCGGTCATCGTCGCGCGTGAACACCTCGCGGCAGGAGAGCCGCGCTACCTGCTCATCAACTCGGGCAATGCCAATGCCGGAACAGGCGAGAGCGGGCTGCGAGCAGCGCGTGAAACCTGCAAGTCGCTCGCGGCCGCTGCAGGCTGCGCCATAAACCAGGTGTTACCTTTTTCGACCGGCGTGATCGGCATGGATCTGCCGACGAATCGCTTTGCGACGGCTGCCCCCTCCGTGCTGGATGCACTCGACGAGGAAGGGTGGGAGGATGCTGCCCGTGCCATCATGACAACAGATACGGTGCCCAAGCTCTGCAGTCGCCAGATCGAGATCGATGGCAAAGCTGTCACTATCACAGGTATGAGCAAGGGTTCCGGCATGATCCGTCCCGACATGGCAACCATGCTCGCCTATGTTGCAGCCGATGCCCTTGTGACCAGACCCCTGCTGCAGAAAGCGCTCGAGAAAGCCGTCGCCCCCAGTTTCAACGCGATCACTGTCGATGGTGATACCTCGACGAATGATGCCTGTGTGCTCATGGCGACAGGGGCCTCGGGTGTCACGATCGACGAGAATAACTTCGGGCAGTTCACCACTGCAGTGACCGAGGTCTGCCTGGAACTCGCGCGCGCCATCGTGCGCGACGGCGAGGGGGCCACCAAGCTCGTCGAGGTCAGGGTGACTTCAGCAGCGAGTGTCGATGAAGCCCGCCAGGTTGCCTACACCATCGCCCATTCACCACTCGTCAAGACGGCGCTCTTCGCGAGCGACCCCAACTGGGGGCGTATTCTTGCCGCGGTGGGCAGGGCCGGACTTGCCGATCTCGATATCGATGCGATTCGCATCTGGCTCGACGATGTCTGTATCGTCAGTGACGGTGGTCGTGATCCTTCCTATACGGAAGAGGCCGGGCAGCGCGTGATGGACAAGGCTGAGTTTGTCATTCATGTTGATCTCGGACGAGGAGAGTCGGAAACCTCTGTGCTGACCTGCGATCTTTCGTTTGACTACGTCAAGATCAATGCCGAATATCGCACCTGATTTTGATGTTGCACGTCGCCGTTGCTGTCATTCGTGATGAGAGAGGCCGGGTGCT
>JASFFK010000239.1:0-3899 GCA_050124335.1 Chromatiales bacterium
GCGGTCCTGATGACGCCGGTCTCTTCATCGACGGCAGCACCGGTTTCGGCCACCGTCGACTCTCTGTTATCGACCTCTCCGACAAGTCACACCAGCCGATGGTCGACGAGGAACTCGATCTCGTTCTGGTTTTCAACGGCGCCATCTACAACTACCGTGAACTGCGTGCCGAGCTGCGCGAAAAGGGGTACAGTTTTTTCTCGGAGGGGGACAGTGAAGTCATCCTGAAGGCCTATCGCGAATGGGGCGAGCGCTGCCCGGAGTATCTGCATGGCATGTTCGCCTTTGTCATCTGGGACCGGAAAGCGCAGCGCTGCTTCATGGCGCGGGACCGATTCGGCATCAAGCCGCTCTATTACTCGCTCGACGAGCGACGTCTGCGCTTCGCATCCAACACACAGGCACTGCTTGCGGGCGGTGATATCGATACCTCGCTCGATGCCGAGGCCCTGCATTTCCAGTTCACACTGCATGCAGTGGTACCGGCGCCGCGCACGGTCATCAGTGGAATCCGCAAGCTCGAGCCTGGCCACAGCCTGACGGTCGAGACCGACGGCGAAACCGACCTTCGGCGCTACTGGCATCTCGAGGCACGTCGTCCGGCGCATCCCATGAGTGAGGACGAATGGGTCGAGGCGACCCATGCTGCGCTGCGACGCGCAGTACAGCGCCGTAACGATGTGGCTGATGTGCCGGTCGGCGTGCTGCTTTCGGGTGGTCTTGACTCGAGTCTGCTCGTCGCCTTGCTGGCAGAGCTGGGCATGGAAGATATCCGTACGTTCTCGGTCGGTTTCGAGGACCAGCCGGAGGAGAAGGGCAGCGAGTTCGAGTATTCCGACCAGGTTGTCGCGCGTTACAAGCCGACGCATCACAAGTTTCTCGTGCCCAATGACGAGGTGCTCAAGCGACTGCCGGAGGCCGTGGACGCCATGGCCGAGCCGATGTTCGGACAGGATGCCGTCGCCTTCTATCTCCTTGCCGAACAGGTCTCGAAGCAGATCAAGGTGGTGCAGTCCGGCCAGGGTGCCGACGAGGTGTTCGGTGGCTACTTCTGGTATCCGAAAATGCAGCAGGAAAGCGGCGAGCCCGTCGAGCGGTTCCGTCATCACTATTTTGACCGTGATCACCCGGAGTACCTGCGCATGGTCACGGAGAAATATGCCGTCGGCGATATCACGGGCGACTATGTCGCGCAGCGCCTGTCGGAAGCGGGTGCGGACAGTTTCATGGACCAGGTGCTGCGGCTGGATGTCACCACGCTGATCGTCGATGACCCGGTCAAGCGCGTCGACAACATGACCATGGCATGGGGACTCGAAGCACGTGTTCCCTTTCTCGATCATGAACTCGTGGAACTTGCGGCGCAAAGCCCGCCCGAGTTCCGCCTCAGGGAGGAGGGCAAGTATCCGCTCAAGCGAATCGCGCGCGGTATCCTGCCGGATGCTGTCATCGACCGCCCGAAAGGCTACTTCCCGATGCCGGCATTGAAGTACGTGCGCGGCGACTTCCTTGCGTTCATGCGCGATATTCTCGACTCGCAAGCATGCCGCGAGCGCGGCATTTTCAATCGAAAATACATTGACATGCTGTTGAGTGCACCGGAAATGCATCACACCCGTATCCAGGGCAGCAAGCTGTGGCACATGGCCGTCTTCGAGTACTGGCTGCAGAGGCATCTTTGAGTATGTGCCACGTCCGGCCCGGTCCCGGCGCATAATGAACATCGATCGCCTCACGACCGCCGAGATCGGCGAGATCCTCCGGACAGAAACACCACCGACATGGGATATCCCTGTCCGTGCGGACGATGCAGGACGTGAAGCCGGTGTGCTGATGCCACTGCTGCGCAAGCAGGGAGCCTGGCACCTGCTGTATATCCGCCGTCCCGAGTCCGAACAGGATGACCACAGTGGCGAGGTCGCTTTCGCCGGTGGCAAGCGCGAGCAGGGCGATGCCGACCTGCTGCAAACGGCGCTGCGCGAGGCCCGTGAGGAGATCGGTATCGAACCGGCGGATGTCGATGTACTCGGGTCACTCGGGAGGCATCACAGCGTCACGCGTTTCAGCATCATGCCGGTTGTAGGCGTGATCCCCTGGCCCTATCCGCTGAGACCGAATCCCTCCGAGGTAGCCAGCATCTTCTCAATGCCACTGGCGTGGCTCGCCGACCCGGGCAACCTCGACATCACACATCGCCGGATCGAGGGGTATGCCCAGCCGGTCCCGGTCGCGGTATTCCGGCGCTATGCGGGTGAGTTGTTATGGGGAGCGACGGCACGCATGACGATCAGTTTCATCGAGCAGCTCAGGCGATACCAGGAACTGCGATAACCGGTCCTCAGCGTTCGTTCGTCCAGCGCATGCCGAGTTTTTCAAGTTCCATGAGCATTTCGCGCATGGCCGTCTCGACATATGCGAGTTCCCCTTTCAGTCCAAGCTCGATCTTGCGGATGCCTTCGTCGGAGTGCAGCGGCAGGCTGAAGAGCCTCGTCTTCGGATGGGCATCGATGATCTTCTGCATGAGATCGATGAGTTCACTTTCCGGCACGTCGTGCACGTAGATCTCCTGTTCGACATAGCTGTTGCCGGGAGCCACGGGATAGTGCGTTTCCAGCACCCATGCCATCATCGGATGCGCCATGACCGGGAAGCCGGGGAGGAAATGATGGTTGCCGACAGAGAAACCGGGAATCCGGTTGTAGGGGTTCGGGATCAGCTCACAGCCTTCAGGCAGGTCAGCCATGAGGATGCGCTTGGGGTAAGCCTCATCGCCGAATTTCTCCTCGATGATCGCTTTGGCTTCCGGGTGCCTTGCCAGGGGAACGCCAGCGGCATTGGCGGCGCACTGGCGCGTCAGATCGTCCGGTGTTGCACCGATACCGCCGAAACTGAAAACGACGGTGTCACCTTGCATCGATTCACGCAGGCGTGCCTCGATCAATGATGCGTCGTCACCAACGTACTGCGCCCAGGACGGGCGTTCGCCACGCTCTGCAAGCAATTCAATCGCTTTCTCGAGATGACGGTCCCTGCGCCTTCCGCTGAGAATTTCATCACCGATGACGAGAATGCCGTACTGCATGGTGGTCGGAACGGAAAACGTGGTTGCGGGACACCCGGGCTACCTTGCCCGGGTGTCGACTGCGAGGCTGGATGACAGCCCCGGCAGGATCAGAATGCGCGGCGTGGACGGTCCTCGCGGGGACGCGCCTCGTTCACGCGCAGGCTGCGGCCACCGGCGTCGCTGTCGTTCAGCGCCTCGATGGCTGCCTGAGCCTCGTCGCTGTTGGGCATTTCGACAAAACCGAAACCCTTGGAGCGGCCGCTCTCGCGATCCATGATGACGCGCGCGGAGGAGACTTCTCCATGTGCTGCGAACATACTCTGGAGGTCTTCATCTCTGACATTGTATGGCAGGTTGCCAACATAAATATTCATCAAACTTTTCTCGTACAAAAAAACATTGCGTCATTTTCTGGACTGCCGGCAAACCTGACGCAACGGTTAGTCAGCAGAAAGTGTCTGGCTTGTCTGCATTCTCAGGGAACTGCAGAAAGTGACTGTACAAAAACCCGGAGAGAGAAAGTGCAGGACTGACTTAGTGCCATGAAGAGCGAATCAACAAGCAGATAAATGCAATCTCACCCTATTTCCGAAAGAAAAGCAATCACTTTCAGCGGAGATTAAAACGGTTCTTCATGACATTTCGATGAAACCCGGAAAACCGTGTCGTCCATGGTGTGAACTTGCTACAGGCATGATGTATAAAACAGCTTGGATAACCGGTAATCAACAGAAAGATGTCAGAAGCCAGAATACCCGCCCTTTCGCCCGCACCACTCGAACTCGAGGAGGGTGAAACCGTCTACTGGTGTACCTGTGGACGCTCGAAGAATCAG
>JASFFK010000240.1:0-3879 GCA_050124335.1 Chromatiales bacterium
GATCGAATGGCAATCCGTCGAGGCAACCGGTGGCGTCAAGAGCGTCGACGGGGCAGCCATGAGTGTCACCACCGGCAACGGCGACACCATCAAGGGCGATGTCATCAACATCATCCCTGCACAGCATGCCGGCACGATCGCCAAGACTGCAGGTCTGACCGACGACTCCGGCTGGTGCCCGATCGATGGCAAGACTTTCGAGTCTACCATCCACAAGGGTATTCACGTCATCGGCGACGCCGCCATCCAGGCGCCGCTGCCGAAATCCGGCTATGCAGCAAATTCGGAAGCCAAGGTCACCGCGGCTGCGGTCGTGGCGATGCTGAACGGCAATGATCCGGGCGATCCAAGCTGGGTCAACACCTGCTACTCCATCGTTGGCCCTGAAGACGCAATTTCTGTCGCCATGGTTTACAACCTGGTCGACGGCAAGGTTGCGAAGGTCGAGGGCTCTGGCGGCCTCACGCCGATGGACAGCTCGGCTTCCGATCGTGCCCGCGAAGTTCAGTACGCCTACAGCTGGTTCAACAATATCACCAGCGATATCTTCGGCTGATCCTGTTCTTCCCGCAGAAGAGTAAAGGCCCGCGACTGCGGGCCTTTTTCATGTTGTCTCCTTTGGTGTCGGAGATCATTTGTTATCTCGGAAAATGATCTCTGGACTTCCCCTGTTTTGGCACCGGCCACGCCGTTTTCACGCAAGCGTGACGGCCTGTTCGAAATCAAGGCGCGGCCCTCTGGAGTAGAGTCCGCGATCATCGCCGAAACCGATGTTCATCAGGAAGTTCGACTTGTAGCGTCCATCCGGAAAAAAGATGCTGTCGAGCTTCTCGTTGTCGAAGCCTGACATCGGGCCGACATCCAGGCCCAGTGCGCGTGCGGCCAGGATCAGGTAGGCGCCCTGCAGCGTTCCGTTTCGGAATGCCGTTGTCTCGGCCAATGCGCTGTTCTCCCTGAACATCTTCCCGGCATCGGGCATGTGCGGCCAGAGTTCGGGCATGTGCTCGTGAAAGCGGGTGTCGTGCGCGAGGATGATGGTGACAGGAGCCTCCTCGACCTTCGCGTGATTGCCCTCGGCGACAGAAGGCATAAGCCTTGCCTTGCCTTCCGGAGTGGTGATGAAGACGAAGCGGGCAGGCAGGCAGTTCATGCTGGTCGGGCCCATGATCGCGAGTTCATAGAGTTCCCTCAGCATTGTTTCAGGGACCTTGCGCGTATCCCAGGTCGGGTAGGTGCGTGCCGAGCGAAAGAGCTGGTTCAGCGCATTTTCATCAAGTGGTTTTTTCATGAGATGTTCTCCCGGGGTTTCAGGCAGGCATGTCGAACAGCAGGAATTCGCCTTGTAACGTTGTCGTGACCCGAAGGCTGCTACTCGTAACGATGCTGTCACCGCGCTGCAGCTCTTCGCCATTGACGGTCACAGCGCCTGTGGCGACATGCAGGTAAAGCTGTCGCCCGGATCCGGGTACATGTTCGACTTCTTCGCCTTCTTCGAGAATCGAGGCGAAGACCAGGCTGTCCTGGTAGGTTGCGATCGACCCGTCCCTGCCGTCCGGAGAGACAATCAGCCGCAGGCGTCCGCGCTTCTCCTGGGCCGGAAAGTGTTGCTGCGAATATTCAGGTTCGATCCCGAGCCTGTTGGGTCGCAGCCAGATCTGCAGCAGGCTGACAGGTTCATCCGGCGAGGGATTGAATTCACTGTGCCTGACGCCCGTGCCAGCGCTCATGCGTTGTACGTCACCCGGACGTATGATCGACCCGTTGCCCATGCTGTCCTTGTGCTCCAGTGCGCCCGACAGGACATAGGTCACGATTTCCATGTTGTCATGCGGATGGGTCGGAAAGCCTCCCTTCGGTGCGATCGTATCGTCATTGAGGACGCGCAGGTTCGAGTAGCCCATGTTCTGCGGGTCGTAATATTCCCCGAAAGAGAAACTGTGGTTGGCATTCAGCCAGCTGTTTTCGAAATGGCCGCGTTCTGCGGCACGCCGGATGGTCATCATGATAGCGGTCTCCAATCTGGTTCCTGAGAGTGATGACCAGTCTAGATATGAACCTGAGCACAATAAATGCTTTCCGGATAAAATGATTGTTAATGAAAAATCAACAATCATTGCTGGATGACCGGCTGGTTTTCATTACTGTCGTGCGACACGGCAGCTTTACTGGTGCTGCCCGGGAACTCGAATTAACAACGGCAGCAGTAAGCCGTCGCGTCAAGGCCCTCGAGAGCCGTATGGGCGTGCGTTTGCTGAACAGGACTACGCGCAGGCTCAGTCTGACCGATGCCGGTCAGCAGTACTACGAGGATATGAGCCGCCTCTTGCTGGAACTGCAGCAAACAGAGGAGCGTATTGCGGGTCTTGCAACGGAACCCACGGGCTTTCTGCGTATGACGGCACCGCTCTCGTTCGGCATGCGATACCTCGGAAAGCTGATCGCCAGCTTTCATGCACAGTATCCCGCCATCCGTATCGAGCTGACTCTCGACGATACCCTGCGGGACATCGTGAGCAGTGGCTTCGACGCAGCGATCCGCATCGGCAGGCTGCAGGACTCAGCACTGGTCGCGCGTCGTCTTGGCGGCTTCCGGCAGCTTGTCTGCGCCTCTCCGGGGTATCTCGCTCGTCATGGCGAGCCTCGGATTCCGCAGGAACTTGTTGACCACGAGTGTCTCCACTATACCAACCTCGAATCCCCGCGTGACTGGCTGTTCGAAGTGGATGGCAAGCCATTCAGGGTAAGGACGTCGGGAAGTTTCGGCGCCAACAACGGTGACGTGCTCTGTGATGCCGCCGTACATGGCATGGGAATCGTCCACCTGCCGGAGTTCATTGCTGACAGGTACCTGCATGACGGCAGGCTCGTGAGTATTCTCGAAGATTATGTGGACAAGGCCCCCCTCGAGATGTTCGCACTCTACCCGACGCGCAGTTTCATGCCGGCAGCACTCAAGCTCTTTTTGCAAGCACTCTCGGAAAGTTGCAGTAGCGAGCAGGGATCGTCAGCGTCTCAGACCGGATTATCGATCTCGAAATAACGGTGCTCGAGTCCAAGCTCGCTGGCCGCGGCTTCTGCGAGGGCCTGGACGCCATAACGCTCGGTGGCGTGATGACCTGCGGCATAGTAATGAATATGACGTTCGACAGCTGCATGGTAGGTTGATTCGGATACCTCGCCGCTGATGTATGCATCGAGCCCGAGATCGGCAGCATCATCGATGAATTTTTGCGCACCGCCCGTGCACCAGCCAACGGTGTCGATCGCGGGCCTGTCAGAGGCAATATGCAGAGGTGTGCGCCCCAGCGCTTCTTCGATGTGTCTGGAGAAGCTTTCAGGATCCATCGGCGTCTCGAGCCGGCCGCGCCACAGCAGCCCGCCGCCTGAGTCTGTGGCCTCGGCATCCCTGATTGCAAGCAGGCGGCCCAGGGAGGCGTTGTTGCCATAGTCGGGATGTGCATCGAGCGGCAGATGGTAGGCGAGCAGCGAGAGATCGTTCTGCATCAGGGTCCGGACACGTTCTCCCTTCATCCCTGTCAGGGGTTCAGGCTCACCTCGCCAGAAATAGCCATGGTGGACGAGGATGGCGTCGGCTTCCCAGGCAAGGGCGGCATCGATGAGAGCCCGGCATGCTGTCACACCTGAAGCCAGGCGCCTGATCGGACGCTTGCCTTCGACCTGGAGTCCATTCGGGCAATAGTCGCTGAAGTTTTCCGGGGCAAGCCGTGCATTACACCAGGCTTCGAGTTCGACTGCTTGGATCATGGTGATTTGACCCTATATCATACATTCTGTTGGGTTTTGGACATCGGGTAGCAGTATATGCGAATCACCTCCTTGTTCCGCTTTTTTCTGATGTCGGTCATTGCCGGTATCGTG
>JASFFK010000241.1:0-3840 GCA_050124335.1 Chromatiales bacterium
GCCCGTCAAGGATGGAGAAGTGCGTCGTGTCCTGACCTCTGGCGCTATCAACAGGCACAGGCGGAAGGGAAGCGCTTGGTGTCGCCTCGTCCTCCCTGATCCACTCGAGTTTCGAGCGGATAGACGCGGGTGAGAGAAGCTTGTCGATCGGGACAGTCACGTGGTCCGGATCACCCAGGTACTCTGCACGGTCACGGTATGCATGACGCATCACCTCGATAATGTGGTGATAGCGCTGGCCCTCGCTCATGGTCCCCAGTTCATAATGCGAGAGAATCGCAAACATGGTCGCAAGCGCGACGCCGCCTGATGACGGTGGCGCAGCAGAAGTCACTTGCCAGTCACCGTAGCGCGTCGTCACAGGTTCACGATAAACGACCCTGTATTCGGCGAGGTCCTTCAAGGACCAGATACCCCCGTCGCGATGCACCTTGTCGACCATGCCGCCTGCCGCAAGCGGCGAATAGAAACCCGTATTGCCATAGACGGCAATGCGTGACAGTGTCCTAGCGAGATCCGGCTGCCGGATCACATGGCCGACAGGCGGCACCTGGTTCTCGAGCAGAAAGATGGCCGCGGTTTCCGGGTAACGCTGCAGAAGCTCGAGTCGCATGCGGGCCATGCGCCGGTAGTGCTCATCGACAGCAAACCCCTTGACGGCAAGATCGATCGCCGGCTGCAGTGTCTGCTGCAAGGACAATCTTCCGTGGGCAATTGCCAGTTCCACCAGCGCTGCTGGAATGCCCGGGATACCCGCCGACAATGGCCCCTCGAGGGAAGCC
Source organism: Chromatiales bacterium (assembly GCA_050124335.1). Lineage (GTDB taxonomy): Bacteria > Pseudomonadota > Gammaproteobacteria > Chromatiales > Chromatiaceae > Sva-25. The sequence goes on from JASFFK010000241.1 coordinate 783, forward strand.
TTCGTCGGTTCGCCATCGCTGCCGATATACATATCCCTGCTGGCGGCGAAGGGCGCCCTCTCGCGCGCATCGAGCATGGTGGTGAGGCCCTCTTCCGCCTTGTGCAAAAGGTAAAACCCCCCGCCGCCGATGCCCGAGGAGTAGGGTTCCACCACGGCCAGGGCAGCTGTCACCGTGATGGCTGCATCAAAGGCATTGCCGCCCTGTCGCAGAATGCGTATGCCGGCCTCTGTGGCTGCCGGGTGCGCGGAGGCAATAGCCGCAGACGGTGGTGCAGGCCATGCTCCGGCAAGGCATGCCGGAGCGAGAAGGATCAGAAGCAGGCAGAGCAGCCCCGGCCTGGTCAGCATCTGACGCTGTCGCACAGAGCAGGCAATCGGTTGGTGTCTGCCATGGCCTCGGCGACATGCTTGCGAAAGGCACCGCTCACCGACTGGTTGATCAGCAGGCAGAAGGGTTGCCATGCTCCATTGCGATTCACGAAACCGGCATAGCAACTGACACCACGCAAGGTGCCGGTCTTGGCTCGCACCTTGCCCTTGTAGCGCGGCATGAGCTCACGATAGGGCTCGAACGCCTTGACGGCTTGCAGCATCTGGCGGGCAGTGAGCCTGTTTCCACGCGAAAGGCCGGAGCCCTCGATGACGGAATAGTTCTTCCAGCCAAACTCGCGCTTGATCCAGCGCTGCATCTCCCGACGGGCATCCGCCATCTCCAGCGTATTACCGTTACCCTTGTCAGCCATGTAGAGGAAGAGCGTGTTGGCTACGAAGTTGCTCGAACTCGCAAGCATCGACTTGATGATCTGGCTGAGATTCCGGCTGTTCTCGTGTCGGTAGAAGGGTTTTTCGCTGCCTTTCCATTTCGCAAACCGGATGGTCCCTGCATCCCTGACGGTGATACCGGCTTCCCCGAGCTTGGCAGCCAGCAATTCACCAAAATAGGTTTCGGCGCGCTCACGGGTCTTGAGGTTGACGCGATTTGCGCCATAGCCCTTGAGCTTGATCTCGCCAAGCTGCCGTGCCGTTTTCGTCAACGGCGTCTGCTTTTCTGCCTGCTGCAGCCCCCCGGATTTTGTACGCTGGAAAGCAACCGTATTGAAATTGGCAGCAAGCGCGGAAAGAGGCGCGTCATAGGGGTTGTCCGTATCGGTACGCCCGTCAACGAAGAGATCCTCGCCGTAACGCGAGCCATCGAGCACGATACCGCTCACAGAAGTCAACCCCCTCCCCTTCAGCGCAGCAGCCACCAGATCGAGTTCTTCGGAAACCATGAAAGGATCGCCGGAACCTATGACCCACAACTGCTTCTTGTCATCCAGATGAAAATCAGTCGTGAAGCGGTAATCGAGCCCCAGCTTGTCAATCGCCGCGAGTGCCGTGACAATCTTGAGCGTCGAGGCAGGCACCATCGGCTGGTCGGCGCGCTTCGACAGCCTCTCCTTGCCGTTCTCCTCGAAAAGCAGGCTGGCGTTGGGTAATTCCCCGAGCGTCAGCAGCGGGTCCTTCTGTTTCGCCATGGCCGGTGAAGCCGCCAGCACCGACAGAACGACAAGAACAACGGGAACAAGCTTCATATCTGGGCTCCGAGGTAATAGTCTGCCGCAATACCGCAAAAGATCGTCATACCAAACCAGTTATTGTTGAGAAATCCGCGGAAACAGCTATCGGGCTCACGCTTCCTGATCAGCCACTGCTGATAGAGGAACATGAGGCCACCGGCAAGCAACCCCAGCCAGTAGAACACACCCAGTCCGGCCAGCACTCCTGCAACAGCCAGGAGCCCCAGCATCAGGAGCTGGAATATTCCAATGAGCGCGCGATCATGTTGGCCAAAGAGTATCGCTGTCGATTTGATACCAATCTTCAGATCATCCTCCCGGTCAACCATCGCATACATGGTGTCGTAGATCAAAGCCCAGATGACAGCCGCAGCGAATAGCACCCAGGCAACGGGAGGAGTCTGGTTTTGCAACGCCGTGAAGGCCATCGGCACTGCCCAGCCAAAAGCCATGCCCAGAACAAGCTGTGGCATATGGGTATAGCGTTTCATGAAGGGATAGCTTGCAGCAAGTGCGACGGCAACGAAGGACATGAGAATGGTCTTGCTGTTCAGCAGCAGCACGAGCAGGAAGGCGAGCAGGCTGAGCACCACGAACACCAGCAAGGCCTCACGCGGGGATACCCGGCCACTTGCGAGTGGCCGCTGACGCGTCCTTGCAACATGGCCGTCAAAATCACGGTCTGCATAATCATTGATGGCACAGCCCGCAGATCGCATGAGCGCCGTACCGGCGACGAAGATCAGTACTACCCACCAGAGCGGCTCACCTTCACCGGCGATCCAGAGTGCCCAGAGGCCGGGCCAGAGCAGCAGCAGGATGCCAATCGGGCGATCAAGCCGGACCAGTTCCGCATATAGCCCGAGACGCCCCGCCAGCAATGACTGACTCACGAGATCTTCTCCCCGGGCTCGAGAAGTGTTGGCAGAAAAATTTCGTTTACGAGCAATGGCCTGCCCCTGTAGCAGAAGAGCGTCCGGCGCGCCATCAATGTCTCCGCACACTGCTCGAGCGTCCTTGTCGCGCTGACATACAAGCCCTGGCCTGGCCGGATCTTCGCATACTGCACGGTTTCGCGGCGTGTCGTCGGATCCTGGAAAAGCATGGCGCCGAGAGGACGGGACCCGAGGCCTGCGAGCGAACGCGTCCGTCCCCTGAGACTTGAGAACGGGATCACTGTGCGCGCAAAAACCAGCGGGATGCCACGACACAGCAGATCGACCTCGCGGATGATCGCCAGCCTGCATTCGGGCAGACCAAGCAGGCGCGACTCTGAACGCAGGGGCCTGCCCTGTTCCTCCCTGCGTAACCTGACAGCGAATTCACCCCCGCAGTAATCGATCAGGCGCTGTGTCAGCGATCCCTTGTCAAGCATCCACTCACGGGCATGAAGAGTGTCGGCATGGACCCTGAGTTGCTTCTCCGTCAGCCAGTGCGCCTCAAATGTGGCCATTAACGCCCGGAATCGTTCTGCATGAAAAACATCATTTCATTATC
>JASFFK010000242.1:0-3833 GCA_050124335.1 Chromatiales bacterium
TACAGCAGGTGGTTTTTCATCGATCAGTTCGAAAAGTTCAAGGCGTTCCAACTCAGGTCTGACTGCTTCGAAAGTATGAAATGGATGCAATAGCAAGACACTTCCGCTCACAGGACTGACTTCCACCTCGGTAAAGAGCGGAAGAGAGGAAAGTGCATTCTCGAGAGAGTCGAAATAGTCGGTGTCCTGGCATTTTTCCGGAAGGCGGAGTCTCAGCCGGCTGCGAATCTGGTGAACAATATAGGCCCTGGGCAGCATGCAGGATCAGTGTACAGAGCCGGCATCCGTGGAGGCGTCAGCAACAGTCTCCGCGACTTCTTCACCTGCAGAGGCTGCGTCATGCATCTCTTCGTGCACTTCTGCGACGACATCATCGACAGTCTCACCGAGCAGTTCGAGATTTTCCCGGCCCTTTTCATAAACACGAATGCCCGCCTTGAGTGCCGATCGGGCCACGGGCTGAAGAACCGGCGCAAGCGCAGCGATGACAAGGGGGGTGAGAATGGCAACACCCAAACCAATCGCCAGTCCTTTCATAAGTTCGTTATTGGGTCCCACGTCAAGTACTCCTCGAATTCAGGAATTCAAACCCTGCATGTCAGTTTATCCCATCACGGAAAAAATGGTAATCTCAATAAAAACCAGCGTTGCTTTAACTCAAATGGAGCAAGCGATTATGAGAAGTTTGATCGTCACCGGTGTCACCTTCGGCGTTTTCATGACGGAAGCCATCATTCATTACAACATGGGAAAGGCGGATGCCAGTGGTCGTTTTCGGCTGCAGCTGCCTCCTCCGAAGGAACTTGCCAAGATTGCCGCTGTGACAGGTGTCTTCTCCATACTCAGCGGTGCGATGATCAGCGGCGTTGAAAAACGTCTCCCGAACATCAGGATTTAACATCTGCCAGCTATTGTTGCCTGCACCACTTGCCAATGAGGAATCAAGGGGCTTTGAAATGCTGCGCATGAATTCCAACATAAAGGTAACAAAATGACCTCCCTGCAGGTCACCCCGATCATCAAGGATGCCGAAATGGATCAGCTGCGCTGGGCCTATCACCACCTCGAGCATCCCTCACTCGCAGCACGCATGTCAGCTGTGCTCGCCGTGCCCGTTGAAGAGGGGATCAAGCTGTTACCAAAAAAATGGCAGACACAGCTCGACCGGACAGCACAAGCCACGATCTGCAAGCTCTTGCAACCCGGGGCCTTTCCAGCGGTATCCGGTATGTCTCCCGGAACGAGCAAATGGACACACAAATTCCTGGCGGCTGGTGCCGGAGCCGTCGGTGGCTTTTTTGGCCCCCTGACACTGCTTGCAGAAATGCCTGCAGTGACAATGCTGATGTTGCATGCCATCGCGGACATCGCTCGCGAGGAGGGGGAGGATCTGGAAACACACGAATCGCGCCTCGCCTGTGCCCAGGTTTTCGCCCTGGGCGGCCGAACCAAGGACGACGACGCAGCCGACCTCGGATACTACACATTGAGGATCATGCTCGGTCTGCATTTCGAGAGAAATGTCCTGTCCACAGCAGGATCGCAGATCCCGGGCAGCATCGAACTTGTACGCGCCATCGCAGCACGATTCGGCGTGGTGATCTCGGATCATGCGGCAGCACGCGCCATTCCTGTAGCCGGAGCCGTCAGCGGAGCGATGCTGAATCTCATTTTCATGAACCACTACCAGGACGTGGCACGCGGTCACTTCATCGTACGGCGGCTGGAGAGAGAGTACGGCAATGACAGAATACGTGATCTCTATGAGCAGATCGCGGCCAGGGAAGCCAGGGAAGAGGCCTACAGCCCGGTTGTTGGCTGGTAACTCCCGCCTTCGCTCATCCTGACAGAAATCATTTCAGCAACGATGCCTTGTCGCTCTTCTCCCACGGGGCATCGAGGTCAAGCCTGCCCATGTGACCATAGCTCGCCAGCTGTCGGTAGAAACCTCTTTCCTTGCCATCGGCGGATAACTGCCGAAGACGCAGGTCACGTACGACGGCTCCGAGGCGGAAATCAAAAACCTCACGCAGCCGGCCGACGATCTCATGATCAGGTATCGTCCCCGTACCAAAGGTTCGGGCCTCGATATTGGCAGGCGCGGCACTGCCAGGCGAATAGCTCAGCTGTAATTCGCACTCTCTGGCAAGACCGGCCGCTACGACGTTCCTTGCTGCATAGCGGGCAATATAGGCGCCGGCGCGGTCGATGCGCAGGGGATCCTTGCCGCTCAGGGCACTACCGTTCTGGCGGCAGTAACCACCGTAGGTGTCCATGCCGGTCTTGCGTCCTGTGAGACCCGCATGCAGGGAGGGACCGCCACCGATCAGCTGGCCGCCGGGATTCACGGATATCAGTTTGTTATCGATCTTGAGGCTTTCGCTCTTCAGTACAGGATTCACGACATGCGTGACAAGATCTGAACGAAGCTGATCCAGGTCAGCTGCAGCACTGTCACTCTGGCTCGCGACAAGATTGATGCCCCTGACGCTTTTCACCTTGCCATCCCTGTAGCCGATCGCCACCTGGCTCTTGCCGTCCGGTAGCAGGTAGGGAATCTTTTCCAGCACCTCGGCAGACCCCATGCGCTCGGCCAGACGATGCGCAAGCCAGATTGGAAGCGGCATCAGCGCCTCTGTCTGGTCGCAGGCGTAACCAAAGAGAGTTACCTGCAGTTTTGCTGTCACCTTGTCGAATCCCTTTTCATCAAGCTCATCCAGATCGATGCGCGGGCGCTGTGCCGACTGGTCCTTGATGCTGGTCATCACCGTACAGTTATCAGCATCGAAGACAGCTTTCGGATAACCGGCCCCGGCAATGACGTTGCGCGCAATCGCGGCAAGGTCGAGATTGGCCGTGGATGCGTACTGGGCAGAGATGAACAGAATCCCGCTGGCGAGCGCGCATTCTGCATCGACCGTTGATAACGGATCGCGTGCGAGGAAATGATCGACAATTGCGTCGCTGACCTGGTCACTGAGCTTGTCAGGATGCCCTGCAGTAACTGATTCCGAAGTAAATATGGCCAGTTCTTTCATGTTCTGCTCTCCTCTTCGTCAGCCTGAAGGTACTCGCCTTCCATGATCTCGATATCATCCGTATTCTCATTCTTCCCGACAACAGTCTGTGTGGCGTTGCCGGGCTTGCTTGCCTCGTTGATGATCAACGGAATAAACACACCCGCAGCGATCACTGCAATATCGGCAACGCCGAGCGGGGTCGTGCCAAGCAGCCGGCGTGCCCCCGGCAGCACGCTGACGAGCAACTGCAAGCCACCCATGCCCGCGATTGCCTTGACCAGGTGCGGGTTTGGCGGAAGCGAGTGATCGCTGAACAGGATACGGTGATTCGATCGCGAACTGAACGCATGCGCCAGCTCATTGAGCGTCAGGGTATTGAAGGCGAGCGTGCTGGCAGCCGGACCCGGGCCGTAACGACGCAGACCGTACAGGAACGCACCCAGTGTGCCGGCACCGATGACAGCGGACTCGATCCCCATTTTCAACAGATCGCCGCCTGCAATCATCTGCTCTTCGGGGTCACGTGGCTCACGCAGCATGATATCGTTTTCGGGCGGCTCCATCGAAAGCGCCAGGCCCGGGAAGATATCAGTCACGAGGTTGATCCAGAGCAACTGCATCGGGTTCATGGCCTCGCCAGCTCCCATGGCGATTCCTGCAAGCATCACCTCTATCTCGGTCAGGTTTGTCGAGACCATGAAGTGAATCATCTTGCGGATATTGTTGTAGATTGTGCGCCCCTGTGAAACTGCAATCGTCATGGTGTGGAGATTGTCATCCTCGAGCACAACATCCGAGACATCACGCGCGACA
>JASFFK010000243.1:0-3820 GCA_050124335.1 Chromatiales bacterium
CTGGAGCCCTCGGACGATCGCGTTGTGCCGATATGCGAACACTTCGGTATCTGCGGTGGATGCAGTCTGCAGCACATGCGTAGCGACAGGCAGATCGGATTCAAGCAACAGTCGCTGATCGATGCACTCAATCGCATTGGCAAAGTCAGGCCTGACCACATCGAGCCGCCAATCACGTCTCATCCGTCCGGGTACCGCAAAAAAGCACGACTGGGCGTCAAGTATGTCGCGGCCAAGCAGAAGGTTCTGATCGGTTTCCGCGAACGTGGTTCGTCATTCATCACGGATATCGATCACTGTCCGGTGTTGCACCCTGCTGTCGGAGAAAACCTGCGGCCACTCGCAGAACTGATCGGGACCTTCTCGATTCGTGACAGGATTCCCCAGATCGAGCTCGCTGTCGGTGATGACGGGATCATCCTGATCTTCAGGCTCCTCGACTCCCTCCTGCCCGACGAAGCTGAAAGGCTCGTCGCACTGTGTGAACGTTATCACTGGACCCCCTATGTCCAGGAGGCGGGGCCGGACAGCGTGCGCCCCCTGGCGGATCAGCTGCAACTCTTCTACGAGCTGCCCGACGAGATGCTGCGTTTTGATTTTCTGCCCACTGATTTCACGCAGGTCAATACCGGGGTCAATCGCATGATGATCGCCCAGGCGATGGAATGGTTGCGTCCGTCCCCGGACGAGACAATACTCGATCTGTTCTGTGGTCTTGGCAATTTCACTCTGCCGCTCGCAAGGCGTGCGCGACAGGTGACCGGTGTCGAAGGGGACGTTGCACTGGTTCGAAGAGCAATGGAGAACATGGAAAAGAATGGCATCGGTAATGTCAGCTTTCATGTTGCCAATTTGTACGAATCGCTTGAGCATGCCGGCTGGGCGCGACAGCATTACGATGCGGTGCTTCTTGATCCACCTCGCAGCGGGGCGCTCGAGATCATGCCGCTGATCGAGGCGACCGGCGCTTCACGTGTTCTCTATGTGAGCTGCTATCCGGGTACGCTTGCTCGCGACGCGGGAGAACTTGTCAATCGTCACGGATACCGCATGGTCAGGGCAGGTGTCATGGATATGTTTCCCCACACGGCGCATGTTGAATCGATGGCGCTGTTTGAAAGATAGGCAGAGAGTTATGCAACAGGTGACAATCAGAACACTCGGTGAGATGAAGGCACGCGGTGAAAAAATCGCCGTATTGACCTGCTATGACGCCACTTTTACCCATGTCGTCGAGTCCGCAGGCGTTGACGTGATCCTGGTCGGCGACTCTCTGGGCATGGTGATGCAGGGCAGGGAGAGCACGCTACCCGTCACGCTCGAGGAGATGGTTTACCACACGGCATGCGTGGCGCGTGCACGACAGCGCAGCCTGCTCATGGCCGACATGCCCTTCCTGAGCTATGCCAGCGTCGACAGGGCTATCGACACAGCTGCAGCGCTGATCCAGCGAGGCGGTGCACAAATGGTCAAGCTCGAGGGTGGCGGTCAACAGCTGGCTGCCGTGCGTGCATTGACCGAGAATGGCGTTGCGGTCTGTGCACACCTGGGGCTGCAGCCCCAGTCGGTCCACAAGCTCGGTGGCTACCGGGTCCAGGGGCGGGATCAACAACAGGCTGAGAGAATGCTGCGGGATGCCATGAACCTGCAGGATGCCGGTGCACAGTTGCTCGTCCTGGAGTGTGTGCCGCAGTTACTGGCCGCAGAGATCACTCGCGCACTCGACATCCCTGTTATCGGTATCGGCGCCGGTCGGGAAACCGATGCACAGGTGCTTGTCCTGCAGGATGTGCTCGGCATCACACCGGGCCAGCCGCCCAGGTTTGTGCATGATTTCATGAAAGATGCCGATAGTATCGCGGATGCTATCCGGGCCTATGTGAAGGCCGTCAAGTCGGGGGCTTTCCCCTCAGAAGAACACTGTTTCTCATGAAACTCATACATGCTGTCAGTGATCTGCGCGAACAGGTCTCAAAGTGGCACAGGGACGGCCTGACGGTCGGATTCGTACCGACCATGGGTAATCTGCATGATGGCCATCTGGCGCTTGTCGATGAGGCTTTCAGGCATGCAGATCGCGTGCTTGTCAGTATTTTCGTCAACCCGATGCAGTTCGGGGAAGGAGAAGATTTTGAGAACTATCCTCGCACGCTCGAGGAGGACAGGAAGGCGCTCGAGGCGCATGACGCAACTCTTCTGTTTGCGCCCGGTGTCGATGAGATGTATCCGCGGCCGCAACCAGAGCAGACACGCGTAGAAGTGCCGGGGCTCTCGGATATTCTGTGCGGCGCATCGCGACCGGGTCATTTCACTGGCGTTGCAACCGTTGTCTGCAAACTCTTCAACATGGTTCAGCCTGATGTTGCCGTGTTCGGGGAAAAGGATTACCAGCAACTTCTGGTCATTCGACAGATGGTCCGGGATCTGTCCATGCCGGTCGAGATTGTCAGCTGCCCGACTGTGCGGGAGTCTGATGGCCTCGCAATGAGCTCACGCAACACCTATCTGACCGGGGAAGAGCGCAGCACAGCACCGAAACTCCATGCCATGCTCGAGAAGACAAAAATTGCGCTCATGCAGGGCCGTCGCGACTTCACTGCGCTCGAAGAGGAAGCTGCCGGGACGCTGGCCAATGCCGGTTTCGATGTCGATTACTTCACCATCAGGGAGGCGGAAACACTCTCCGCACCGGATCCCGATTGCAATGAATTCGTGATTCTCGCAGCAGCCAGACTCGGACGCCCGCGATTGATCGATAATCTTCCTGTCTCTCTCCTGATGGCTTGATGGAGGAAGCGGGCTGATACAAGCGGCGTCACCGCGGGATTCGTCCTGATCGTGAAAGCGATTGAAATCGGGCTGATCTGTCCCTATCTGTAAAAAACCCTGTTTGACCAGCTGGCTGAACGATCCGGGAAAGCCCTTGTCAGAAAAGTACTGGTATTGTTGTACTTTTGTCTCGTTAAACGGCATCTGGATTTTTCTCTGAACTGATTGTTTTTAAAAGTTTATTTTCCAGTTCGAACACCTGCAGCGTGAGATCCTGTGCTAGACTTTCCAGATACTCCCGGGATCCGGATTACGTACTGTGACAATGCGATTGACTGGCGAGACATCCCGGCCCGACTATGCAACCTGACAGATACATGAAAAGAACTCTCCTGCTGGCTCTTGCCACTGTTATCCTCTATTTGCCTGCCCATCTCCAGGCAAAAGTCGAGCCGGTTCCTCTCGATGACCTGAGGCCGACGCAGCAACACCAGAAAACCATCCTGATTTCGAGAAAGGTGATCGAACAGTATCACTACAAACAGCACCGGCTGGATGATGCGCTCTCCGTTGAAATATTGCGTCAATACCTGAAGATCCTGGACCCCAACAAGAGTTTCTTCACAGCAACGGACATCAACCGGTTCGAAAAGAAGTACGCCAGGATACTTGATGACGATATCCGTCATGCCCGCCTCGAAAATTCCTTTTCGATCTTCAAACTCTACCGCCAGCGTGTCGAAGAACGTGTCGCACAGGCCCTCTCGCTGATCTCCGGGGCGATGGATATTGATTCCGACGAGACCTACCTGATCGACAGGGAAGATGCCGAGTGGGCCCCGACTCGCGCTTCTCTCGACGAGCTCTGGCGGAAACGTATCATCAATGACTATATCGTCCTTAAGCTTGCTGACAAGGAAGACAAGGAGATACGTGAACAGCTTGCAAAACGCTATGAGAGCCTCCTGCATCGCACCCAGCAGATGACCTCGAATGATGTGTTTCAGACGTTCATGAATGCCTATTCAGTAGCGCTCGAGCCACACACGGG
>JASFFK010000244.1:0-3798 GCA_050124335.1 Chromatiales bacterium
ACCCTGGGACAGGCGGTAGTCGTTGACCATGCGCCCTGCAAATGTCAGGAAATCCTGGCTGAAGACATGCTGCTTCCGGTCGAGGCGAATGATCTTCTCGTCGGGCGTCACGCCGCCGAGCGCGCGTTCGAGTGTCCGCTCGCTGATACCGCTGGCGCGGGCCTCCTGCAGAAACGCAGCCAGCCAGCTGCTGTAATCATTGCCGTTACGGCAATTCCTGTCGTTTTCAGCCGCGGCTGTCAGAGAGGCGAGCAGCAGGGGAAGGGCGACCAGCAGGAGATATCTTCTGCGCATGAGACGGGTTCAATGTGGGATAAGGTTGCGCGCATTGTAGCCGATCATGGCTGCCTGCATACACCGGCAGCGACAGCGGAACGCGGGAGGCGCCATGCCTGAATTGCGCCCGCTTTTTTGTGCGAAATCGCCCAATTCGCACCTCGTTACGGGCAATTTCCGATATAATCCCGACCTTCATGGTGGCCCGCATGGGTTCCCTCGCAACGATAGGTTGTAAACCCGGTCAGGCCCGGAAGGGAGCAGCCGTAGCAACTGATTCGTGTGCCGGGGTGCAGCTTGTGCGGGACACCTCCAGATTCATAATAAACAGATAGTCTTTTTTATTCATGTCCTACGAGGTGCTCGCGCGAAAATGGCGTCCTCACCGGTTCGACGAACTGGTGGGACAGGAACATGTCGTGCAGGCACTTTCCAACGCGCTGGACAATGACCGGTTGCACCATGCCTATCTGTTTACCGGCACGCGCGGTGTTGGCAAGACAACACTGGCCCGCATCTTTGCCAAGTCGCTGAACTGCGAGGAGGGCGTCTCCTCGAAACCCTGCGGCAAGTGCAGCATCTGCCGCGAGGTCGACGAGGGGCGTTTTGTCGACCTGATCGAGGTTGATGCGGCTTCCAGGACCAAGGTCGACCAGACACGCGAGCTGCTGGAAAACGTTCCCTATGCGCCCGTCAGGGGGCGGTACAAGGTCTACCTGATCGACGAAGTCCACATGTTTTCTGGTAGTAGTTTCAATGCGTTATTGAAAACACTTGAAGAACCGCCTGAGCATGTGAAGTTCCTGCTCGCGACCACCGATCCCCAGAAAATGCCCATGACGGTGCTCTCCCGCTGCCTGCAGTTCAGCCTCAAGCGCATGACGCTCGAGCAGATCACCGGGCAGCTGCGCCACATCCTTGAGACCGAGAAGATCGAGTTCGATGACGCCGCCCTGATGGCGCTGGCGGCAGCGGCCGATGGCAGCATGCGCGACGCCCTGAGCCTCCTTGACCAGGCGATTGCATTCGGGGGCGGCGAAGTGCGCCAGCAGCAGGTCGAGGCGATGCTCGGCTCTGTCTCGCGCGATTACGTCTTCGGGCTGCTCGATGCCCTGTCGAGTGGCGACGGCGCCATGTTGCTCAAGCGTATCGGCGATCTCGCCGAACGTGCGCCGGACTTCGGCGGTGTGCTCGATGAACTGCTGCGCATCCTGCACAACATCGCGCTGATGCAGATTATCGGTACAACGGGCGAGGAGTCACCGGAGACCGGCAGCTACGAGGAACTCGCAGGAGCGCTCCCGCCGGAAGATGTGCAGCTCTACTACCAGATCGGGCTCTCCGGCAAGCAGGAGATCAACCTCGCGCCCGACGCACGCAGCGGATTCGAGATGATCCTGTTGCGCATGCTCGCTTTCCGCCCCGAGACGCCAGGCGAAAGGCAGGTCACTGGTGGCCAGCAGCCCGCACGCAATGCCGCTCTCCGGCCACAGCAAGCAGAAAGCACAGAGGCGCCCGCCCCGAAACCACGGCCCAAAGCCAGTCAGGAGAAGAGCAAAAGCACAGCGGACCATGTTCCTGCGGGTGCGGACTGGGGGCAACTCATCGAGGGGATCCAGCTCGGCGGCATCAGCAAGCAACTGGCGGCCAACTGCACCCTCGAGCACTTTGGCGATAATCACCTGGTCCTCCTGCTCTCGGAGCAGCACCAGGCCTTGAAAACAGAACTATCCGAACGCAGGTTGCAGGAAGCACTGCAACAGAAACACGGCAGCAGTCTGTCGCTCGAGATCCGGGTTGGCCAGCAGCAGGCGGAAACGCCGGCGCAACAGCTGGCACGCGCTGAGAACGAGCGTCTCGAGGACGCGCGGCGTCAGATGGCGGAGGATCCGCTGGTCCAGGCCGCGCAGAAGCATTTCGATGCGACATTGCTCGAGGATTCTGTCAAACCAGTTACACGTGGAGAGTAGACGAATGATGAAAGGCGGTCTTGGCAACATCATGAAACAGGCGCAGAAGATGCAGGAAGAGATGAAAGCTGCGCAGGAAAAACTCGAACGGGAGGAAGTCACCGGCGAGGCGGGCGGCGGCATGGTCAAGGTCACCATGAACGGCAAGCACGAAGTACGCCGCGTCGTCATTGACGACAGCCTTGTCGGCGATGACAAGGAGATGCTCGAGGACCTGATTGCATCGGCCTGTAATGATGCGAACCGTCGCGTGGCGGAGATGATGGAACAGAGCATGTCCGGCCTCACGTCCGGCCTCAACCTGCCACCCGGCTTCAAAATGCCGTTTTGATGCCGTTGATTCCCTGCCGCGACCGGCGGCTGCACAATCCCGTGCCTGGCATCTCTTCAGCAGGACAGCTCGCTACTACGGCTTCCTGTTCCGGGGAATCCCTGCGTGGCTGATTCGCTGCTGAAAACACTCATCGAAACGCTTTGCTGTCTTCCCGGTGTCGGGCAGAAGTCCGCACAGCGCATGGCCTTTCACCTGCTCGAGCGTGACCGCGAGGGAGGCCGCCGGCTTGGCGAGACCCTGCTCGAAGCGATGGAAAAAATCGGACAGTGCGAGCGTTGCAGGACGCTGACCGAGCAAACGGTCTGTCACATCTGCAGCAGCGAGCGACGAGACAGGTCACTGCTCTGCATCGTCGAGACCCCGGCCGAGCTCAGCGCCATCGAATCGGCGACGGACTACCATGGCAACTACTTTGTATTGCATGGCCGGCTTTCACCGCTCGACGGGCTTGGGCCGAAGGAGCTGGGTCTCGATGTGCTCGCCAATCGCCTGCAGGAAGGGGGCATCGAGGAGATCATCCTGGCCACCAATCCGACTATCGAGGGCGAGGCGACAGCCCAGTACATTTGCGACCTGGCGGCGAAGAGCGGTATAAGAACAACCCGTATCGCGCACGGTGTTCCGCTCGGTGGCGAGCTCGAGTATCTCGACGGCGGAACACTGGCGCATGCCTTTTCCGGACGCAGGGAACTGTCCTGAAACACGAACTTGAAGAGTGATAGCAATGTCTGACGATTGCCTGTTTTGCAAGATTGCCTCCGGCGAGATCGGAGAGCTGATGTACGAGAACGATCATGTCGTGGCCTTCAGGGATATCAGTCCCCAGGCACCGACCCATGTGCTCATCATCCCGAGAAAGCACATCTCCACGATCAACGAGCTCGATGCCGGTGATGCAGAGATCATCGGGAACCTCTACCTTGCCGCAAAGGAGATCGCGGCCGCCGAAGGCCTCGCGGAGCGGGGTTACCGCACGACCATGAACTGCAATGCCGATGCAGGCCAGAGTGTCTTCCACATTCACCTGCACCTGACGGGCGGGCATGCGATGGGATGGCCACCCTGGCCGAACAGCTGAAGCAGGTCATGCCGACTCCACCACTCAGTTTCCGGATTCTCGACTACCGTCTGCCCACCGTCAGTTTCGCGACCGACGACCTGTCGCTGGCAGGCGAGCGCCTGTCGAGGCTCATCAGCAAGCACCCCGAGGTCTTCGAG
>JASFFK010000245.1:0-3777 GCA_050124335.1 Chromatiales bacterium
CATCTGCTTGAAGGCCCCCAGATCCTTGATGACCGCCGAATGGAAGAAGGTCTGCTCTTCCAGCACCGGCTCGTAGACCACCACGTCGATGCCTTTCGCCTTGATGCGCTTCATGATCCCCTGGATCGATGAGGCGCGGAAGTTGTCCGAGCCTGCCTTCATGATCAGGCGGTAGATGCCGACGACCTTGGGGTTGCGCCGGATGATGTCGTCAGCGATGAAATCCTTGCGCGTGCGGTTGGCATCCACGATCGCCTTGATCATGTTCTGCGGCACATCCTGGTAGTTGGCCAGCAGCTGCCTGGTGTCCTTCGGCAGGCAGTAGCCGCCGTAGCCGAAAGAGGGGTTGTTGTAGAAGCTGCCGATGCGTGGATCTGCACAGACGCCGTCGATGATATGGCGCGAATCCAGCCCGTGCGACAGGGCATAGGTGTCGAGTTCATTGAAATAGGCCACACGCATGGCCAGGAAGGTGTTCGAGAAGAGCTTGATCGCCTCGGCCTCGGTCGGCCCCGTGAAGAAGACAGGGATATCCTCTTTCCTGGCACTCTGTACAAGCAGGTTGGCGAAGGTCTCGGCACGCTCCGAGCGTTCGCCGATGACGATGCGCGACGGGTAGAGGTTGTCGTGCAGTGCCTTGCCTTCGCGCAGAAACTCCGGCGAGAAAATAATGTTCTCATTGCCCCGCTCTTCCCGGATGCGCCGTGTGTAGCCCACGGGTACCGTCGACTTGATGACCATCACCGCATCTGGATTGATGGTCTCGACATCGGCGATCACCTCCTCGACGTGGCTGGTGTCGAAGAAGTTGGTGACCGGATCATAGTTGGTCGGCGTGGCGATGATGACGAAGTCCGCGTTGGCGTAGGCCTCGTGCTTGTCGAGCGTGGCGCGGAAATGGAGATCGTCGCGCTGCAGAAAGGTGGCGATCTCCTCGTCGACGATCGGCGAGCGGCCTGCGTTCAGCAGCTCGACCTTCTCCGGCACGATGTCCAGCGCCACCACCTCATGGTACGGCGCCAGCAGCATGGCGTTGGAGAGCCCGACGTAGCCGGTTCCTGCAATAGCAATTTTCATCTCAGATGGTGACCAGATGTATTTCTGGCTGTATTATCTAATGACTCCTCATCAAATGCATTAGATTTCGACAATGCATAAGAGACGCAGTAGGCATTTAAATCAATCATCTCTCTGCACACAAAATTTCTTACTATTACAGACGTGTTATCTACCTAGCACAAAACAGAGCAGTAGTAGATGGCTGTATATCATCAAAACGCGACATGTAGCCCGACAGAACACTCGAAGTCTTCCTCATGCAAATACAAGACACAATAGTCAGAAGGATTGGATCCCCGATCACAGATGCAAATGATCCATGAGTGTCTCATAAGATCCTGAATAGTACCTGAGTAAGACTTTTAGATATTCTCCTGAAATCTTACTTCCAGAGATCAAACAAATACCACCCACGATCCGAAGTTACGGTGACATCATGCAAGAATGGCATATTCACCTTTCCCTTTCTGTTAGCCGGCTTTGGTTTATAATGCTAGATTCGCACTGCTTAGATATATTCATCGGAGAATAGCAATGCACGCTGATATCGAAAATATAAAAATAACAGATGACCCTATTTTTATTGTTGGCCCACATAAATCAGGGACCAGCTTGATAAGAAACCTTCTGGATGGGCATCCTGACTTGTTTGTGATACCCATCGAAATGCATTTCCTTATGCATGCAGGGCTTTATATTGAATACCCTTATCGAAAGTCAGAATACAATCCGGTAACCATAAATGCCTTTAATGAAAAGATACTCCAATGGGTAAAACAGAGCGAGGCTAAAACCGATCGATATGCTGATTCAATCACCACAGGAAAATGGGACATAGATTTGTTAGCGCAACTTTTGAATAATACGCGAACAAAACGAGCAAACTTGCGAGAAATGCTGGATTACGTAGTCAAGGCATTATATCTTGCACTGAATTTTGACCCACAAGCAAGATCGATACGTTTTGTTGAGAAATCCGTTGAAAATGCCGAATTAGTGCCCATTTACAAGAAAATATATCCAAACGCACATTTTATACACACTGTCAGAAATCCATATGCCAATCTTGTGTCGTTCAGGAAATACAAGACAAAACAGGGCAAATATCCAAAAATCAAACCGATAGTCCAGTCACTTTTAACGAATTACAAGAGCCTTTTCCGAAACATGGTCTATCTTGATGATATTAATATAATCCGTTATGAAGACCTTGCCACCGCACCGAAAGAAACAATGAAATCGCTTGCAGGCAGAGTAGGCATTGGATACGACCAGTCACTGGAGAAACCAACCTCGCTTGCCCGATCATGGAACGGGAACAGCACTTCGAATGAAAGTTTTAGTAGTGTTACATCACGAACAATAGATAACTGGAAGTCCGATATTACAGATTTCGAGGTCTGGATTGTAAATAGCTTAATGACGACGATGTTGCATGAATTCAAATATACAAAGATTCTGCCTGAAAAATCCTGGTTAAATAAACCATCGATTGAAAACCTTTCAACTTATATTACTAATCGGCTGTATTTCGGTATGTGCGGGGATTCAGCGCTCAGACGCTCCGCTGGCAAAACCATTGCCATCTCACCTGGTATAGAATGATACAAGCAACATCTCAAAAGCCGGGTTTCAAGTGAACATTAACACTATGTTCTCTTTATATTATCGATTAAACGCCGGAATACTAGTTGTTATCTTACTCCAAACTGTGCAATACCTGCGGGCGTCTTGATCAACTTCTCATTGACCGTTTTGTTCCGTATCTCCCGGTTGCGTTTCCAGTCATCGTCATTGACATAACCCCGACTGTGATCGAGATGGATACAGACGGCGCTGTAACGTATCTGCTTCGCCTTGATCCCGGCATTCTTGAGGCGCCAGCCAAATTCTACATCCAGTCCGCCATACCTCATTCTCTCATCAAATCCATTGACCTTGAGAGCATCTGATTTGAAGCAGGATGCGTTGTGGCCGTTCCAACTCCGGTTCGTTGGTGTAATCAGGTTGTAGATCCGTGCAGTCACCGGTCCGGCTGTGAGCTTCAGTAACTTCGGGCTTCGCTTGACGCCATTCTCGATGAGCCATTTTTTCTCAAAACAGCGTTGTGTAACGATATCCTCCCTGGTGATCAATTCACTGGTGGACATCGGGAGCTTGAAATAGCCACCTGATAAAAAATAACCGGGTTCGGCATACTTCCTGTGCTGGGCAAGGAAATCGGCGCGTGGGATGCAGTCACCGTCAGACATCACGATGTAGACACCCTCCGATGCGACGATGGCTTTATTGAGAATTCTGCATTTTTGAAACCCCTCGTCTTCCTGCCATACATGCTTGACCGGAATCGGGTATTCATTTCTGAAAGTTTCGATAACCTTTCGCGTTTCTTCACCAGAGCCATCGTCTGCGATGACGATTTCAAAATCATCATCACGTTGCATTGCCCAGCCCCACAGGACTTTCTGCAACCACGCCGGGGAATTATAGGTTGTGAAGATGACGCTGATTT
This sequence comes from Chromatiales bacterium, assembly GCA_050124335.1. Classification (GTDB taxonomy): domain Bacteria; phylum Pseudomonadota; class Gammaproteobacteria; order Chromatiales; family Chromatiaceae; genus Sva-25. Next base: position 3,572 of record JASFFK010000245.1, read on the forward strand.
TCAAGACATTTTCTGCAGGCTGGTTAAGGGGCTATATCTCACTATGACCATCAACCAGGTCTAAATTGGCTATTGTGAACTGATAGTAATCCCTCAGGGCATCCCACTGTTCACGATTCTGGTCCAGTTTCACATTGGATTGTGCCAGAGTCGTCTGACGCGTTCCAATGACAGGGATGGGCGTGGCACTTGGGTTTGACGCCTTC
>JASFFK010000246.1:0-3773 GCA_050124335.1 Chromatiales bacterium
AGATCATCATCCAGAGAGTGACCATAGGATGGAATCAATTCCTCCAGGCGTTGCCTTGCCTCACCCTGGACCAATTCAGGCAGGCAACTTTCGATCACTTCCAACATCGCAGACACGCTGACAGAGGCTCCTGGTGATGCGCCCAAAAGGCCTGCCAGGGAGCGATCAGCTGTCTTGATCACCTCGGTACCAAACTGCAACTTGCCACGTCCGTGTTCATCCAGTTTGATGATCTGCACCCGTTGACCAGCGGCGCGAAGATGCCATTCCCCCGGCTCAACAGAAGGGACGAACTCGCGTAACTGTTCGACCCGCTGGTCGCCTGAACTCATGGCCTCCTTGATGAGGTATCGCGTTAAGGCCCAGTGTTCCCTTGCCACCTCCAGCATGGGTTTGACATTGTGCGTTCGAATTGAAGTGATCAGGTCAAGAAAACTACTCTTTTTCAAGAAGCGCGTTGTGAAACCGGCAAAAGGTCCGAAGAGTAACGCCGGTCGCCCATCGATAACACGGGTATCGAGATGCGGTACTGACATTGGAGGTGCGCCAACAGGCGGCACGCCATAAACCTTGGCGTTATGGATCGTTGCTGCCTTGATATTTTCACTGGCAAGCCAGATGCCTGAAACGGGGAAACCGCCATAACCACGCACCTCATCCACGTCTGCCTTTTGCAGCAGAGGCAAAGCACAGCCACCCGCACCAACAAATACGAAACGTGCCTCGATGGTTCGTATTCCTGCAAGCGCGTGCCTGGTTGTCACATGCCAGCGATCTCCGACCTTCTTCAATCCGGAGACAGATGTCGAGAGCCAATAGTCAACAGAGTCTTCATGCGACAAGTACTCGCCCATCGAACGGGTCAACTCACCAAAGTTGATGTCTGTTCCGTGTGCCACACGCGTAGCGGCCATGGGCTTCGTCATATCACGCCTGGCCATCATCAGTGGCAACCACTCGGCAAGCGTGGCAGGATCATCTGCGTATTCCATCTCTTCGAATAGCGGATGAGTGACCAGCGCTTCCTGACGTTTCTTCAGGAAGCTCACGTTATCTTTTCCCTGTACCCAGCTCATATGAGGGACAGGATTGATAAAGGACGAAGGTTTCGACAGGGCGCCCTTGCGAATCAATCCGCTCCAGAACTGGAGAGATTCCTCGAAACTGGCGTTTATCCCCAGCGCTTTTTCAATCGCAATATCACCATTGCTTTGCTGCGGGGTGTAATTGAGTTCGCAGTAACCCGCATGCCCTGTACCTGCATTGTTCCAGGCATCTGTACTTTCAGTGGCTAACTTTGATGCTTGCTCAACCAGGGTGATGTGGCGTGAGGGATCGAGCTGTGTCACCAGCATTGCCAGTGTCTTGCTCATAATGCCGCCACCAATCAAGAGAACATCTGTCTTATGCATCGCCATATGCTGCCTCCTGATTCATGAATTGGTAACTTGGATAAGGTATGGATGCTGCAACGCAATATAAAGTAAATATGTCGACATTACACGATAATTATGGCGAGAAAGATAGGCTATGTTGGAGGAATAATGGAGAATGTCGACAATTTAAATGATGGTGCACAGCTTGAAGTTTGGGGTCAGAGTAAAAACTCTGATCCTTCCGTCTGCTTTTCGTTCCTCGGCCGATGCACGCGTGGTAACTGAATCGACAGGAATTGTCATTGATCCTTGACGGCCTCTTCCCAAAAGTATGAAATAGTCCTAAGATAGTTTTCCAAGGGTTTGAGTTAAAAAAACATTTGCCTGGAACAATGACTATGTACCCAGTACGCAACACCCCTCTCTTTTTTCTGTTAATCCTCTCGTGGTTGGTCGCTATTCCTTCCATCACAATGGCCGGGGAACATTACGATGTCTCCTACCTCTGGCACCAGGAGGCGGAGAGCGTTGAAAAATATCGCAGCCAGGTAGCAAAAACGCTCGGTCCGGACATGGCCAAGCGACTGAAAATCGTGACAAAAGACGGTCTGCACGGTCTGATCTATCATCGAAACGGGGACCATGCGGGAGCGCAGAAGGTAGCCCTGTCCCATAGCGAGATACTGCGTTCACGGGGGCTTGAAAGTGCAAGTGTCGTGCCTGCCGAGGACTGGACCGACTACACAGGGGTAACTGTGACTTCACAAACTGAGGAATCCACGAAGGCCCCCGGCGTGTTGCGCAGCAAGATGACCGATCCCGAGCGGATCCGGGAGATACGTGACCTGGAGGTCGCGGTCGAAGACTATATCAAGCGTCTGCGCAAAGAAGGCAAGATTGCCAAGGATGAACGCACAGGCTGGGCTGTCTACGATTTCACTACCGGAGAAAAACTGGTCACGATCAACGAAAATGTCCAGTTCCAGGCAGCCAGCCTCGTCAAGCCCTTCATCGCCGCCGCCTTTTTCAAGCTGGTGGAGCAGGGTGACCTGATCTACGGCAGCAAGAGTCGCCGTCACATGGAACGAATGATCCAGCGGTCCAGTAATCCATCGACCAACTGGGTGATGAAACAGGTGGGTGGACCCGGAGCGGTCCAGCGGATCCTCAAGCAGCATTACCCTGACATCTTCCGCGACATACACATGGTCGAATACATCCCGGCCAACGGTCGTACCTATCTCAACAAGGCCTCCATTCACGATTACAACCGCTTTCTCTATGCACTCTGGAAGGATGAAATACCCCGGGCGGGTGAGATCAGGCGCCTGATGGCACTGCCTGGCGCGGATCGGATCTACACCGGAGCTAAGGCACTGCCGAAGGGCACCGAAGTCTACAACAAGACCGGCAGTACGGCCCACTTGTGCGGTGATATGGGCATACTCAATGTCGAGGGGCCGGACGGCAAGCGCTATCCCTATACCATCATCGGGATTATCGAAAAGCAGCAGCCGGCACGTAACTACAGTGCGTGGATTCGATCACGGGGTGACGTCATCCGCAATGTCTCCAACATTGTCTACAAAGGCATAACGCAACATCACACCCAAACCCAAACCCAAACCCAAACCCTGGCTGGAGTTATGTAAAGCCTTTGAGCCTTTGCGGAGTGCAGGTGACGACTGCATGTCCGACACACTGCTATCAGCGCTGGACTGGCTGTCTGTGTCACTACCCGCGTCGCCTGATAGCGACACGACCTTTCGGGAATCTGGAGCAGAGGATCAATCCGCTTTTGTGACTCGCTCATAGTGATGAGGAATGTAGAGTTTTTACTCTGACCCCAAATATCCTAATATCTGAAATAAAAAACCCACCGGAAACCCGGTGGGCAAGAGGGGGGTTACGTGTTGGATTATTTCAGCAGTGCGATTCCGCCCATATTATCTGCCACATAGATCCTTCCGTTGATCACGGTTACATCCATTGCTTCACCTACAGTATTTGTATGCTGCAATACCACTGGTGCAGATGGGTCTGTCCAGTCGAGTTTGACCACGCCTGCTGAACCATAACCGATGTAGAAGAAAACCTGGTCTTCAACTCTCAGGCTGGTCATGCCGAGTGCTCCGCCACCCCAGCCTTCCAGTTCAGCCAGACCGCCCAATGCAGGATCCTGCAGTTTGAAACGGTAGACTGCGACGGGACGGTAATCATCCGGCAAACCGTCATCGTTGGTATCAGGGGTCTTGCGCCACAGGTCTGTGGGTTCGACACCAGCGGGTACCGGTTCGATCAGATCAGCAATCGCATATGAGACTACACCGAAACTGTCATAGGTGAAGAAGGCGTGGTCATCGACAATCTGGACATCGACACTGCGACCATCCGCTT
>JASFFK010000247.1:0-3770 GCA_050124335.1 Chromatiales bacterium
CCGGCGAGACCGAAACCTCGAAGCGGTAGTGCTGCTGTTTCTCGGTGATGCCCGCCTCGCGGCCCGCGGACTTCTCCTCCTCGTAGAGTCGGCGCGCCTCCTGGCGCTCGAAGACTTCCCCGGTAACGGGTTGACCATCGATCCAGATCGTGAACTCGGAAACCGCTCCCTTTTCGGGTACCGGAAAGGCATAAACAGCTTCCAGGTCACTCGGGTTGGGATTGCTGAAGACCTGGTCCACCTGCGTGATGGCATAACCGTCCTCGATGGTCACCTCGACATGATGCGAACGAATCTGCGGTGCTGCCATGGAACTGTCTTTCGGCGTCAGCAGTCCGGCCGCCAGCGCGCTCGTTGCGCTAGCGACCAGCAGAACAAGTGCGGCCATCGCTGTTGCGGTGAGCCGTTTGAGCAATGTTTTCATGGCTTATCTCCTGAATGGAAAACCGTTTCGAACCCGGCGGGTTCACTCTCAGGATCAACCAGAAGACCGATATGCGCTACATATTCTCAATTTGTGCCACAATACCGAACAGCGAGTATCAAATAACGAGACTTTTATGGCTTTTGCACAGGAACTCATCGACACGCTGAAACGGGAGCTGCGCACCCGACGCGTCACTTACGCCGATATTGCCCGGGAATTGCAGTTATCCGAATCGAGCATCAAGCGCCTTTTCAGCGAGGGGGATATGAGCCTGAGCCGACTCGAAACCATCTGTGCGTTGGTCGAGCTCGATATCGCACAGCTTGCAACCAGGACGACCGAACAGCGTCGTCACGTTCATACCCTGACGCGCGAGCAGGAAGAGACACTCGTCGGTGACGAAAAACTGCTGCTGCTCACTGTCCATCTGATCTACGGCTGGAGCTACGCCAGGGTCATGGCGATCTACGATATCGACCCGCACCAGGGACAGCGCATGCTCGTGCAGCTCGACCGCATGCAGATCATCGAACTGCTGCCCGAAAACCGTGTACGCATCCGGCTGTCCCCGGATTTCCAGTGGCTGCCGGACGGCCCGATCCAGCACTTCTTCGAACGCGAGGTGCAGAGCGACTTTTTCAGCTCGAATTTCACGGGCGACGGGGAACTGAGGCTCGTCATGAATGGCTGGATGTCGCTGCACGGAATCCGCGCCTTTCACGAGAACATGCGACGGCTGGCGAAGGAGTTCGACTTGCAGATCAAGAGCGACCGTCACGTACCGGTCGAGGAGCGACGCGGAACAACCATGGTCGTGGCAGTCCGCCCCTGGTCACTCGAGATGTTCGAAAAGCATGTCCGAAAGTGAACTCTCAAGGATCAGGAATCAGTCAATCCCCAGCGTTGCCCAGATATCGTCGACCCGCTGCTTCACATCAGGATCCATGACGATCGGCTCGCCCCACTCGCGGTCGGTCTCGCCCTTCCACTTGTTGGTCGCGTCCATGCCGATCTTGGAGCCGAGCCCCGAGACCGGGGAGGCGAAATCGAGGTAGTCGATCGGTGTATTCTCGACAAGCGTGATGTCGCGCGCCGGGTCCATGCGCGTGGTCATGGCCCAGATCACGTCGTTCCAGTCGCGCACGTTGACGTCATCATCGGTGACGATGACGAACTTGGTGTACATGAACTGGCGCAGGAAGGACCAGACGCCGAACATGACGCGCTTGGCGTGCCCGGGGTACTGCTTCTTCATGCTGACCACCGCCATGCGGTAGGAGCAGCCCTCGGGCGGTAGATAGAAGTCGACGATCTCGGGGAACTGCTTCTGCAAGATGGGTACGAACACCTCGTTGAGTGCCACGCCGAGGATCGCCGGCTCGTCGGGCGGACGGCCTGTGTAGGTGCTGTGATAGATCGGCTTGTCGCGCATGGTGATGCGTTCGATGGTGAAGACCGGGAAACTCTCGACCTCGTTGTAATAACCGGTATGATCACCGAAGGGGCCTTCGGGCGCTTCATCGTCCGGATGCAGGTGACCCTCGAGCACGATCTCGGCTGAAGCCGGCACCTGCAAATCGTTACCGATGCACTGTGTCACTTCCGTTCGGCTGCCGCGCAACAGACCGGCGAAGGCATACTCCGACAGCGTGTCGGGCACGGGCGTGACAGCACCGAGGATCGTTGCCGGATCGGCGCCGAGCGCGACAGAGATCGGAAAGGGCTCGCCCGGATGTTTCTGCTGCCATTCGCGAAAATCGAGCGCACCGCCGCGATGCGCGAGCCAGCGCATGATGACGCGGTTGCGGCCGATCACTTGCATACGATAGATACCGAGATTCTGGCGTGGCTTGTCCGGACCACGCGTTACGACCAGTCCCCAGGTAATCAGCGGGCCGGCATCGCCGGGCCAGCACGTTTGCACAGGAATCTTGCCAATATCGACCTCGTCGCCTTCCCTGACATGCTTCTGGCATGGCGCACCCTTGATCTTCTTCGGCGCCATGTCGAGCACCTTCCTGAAGATCGGCAGCTTTTCCCATGCGTCCTTCATCCCTTTCGGCGGATCAGGCTGCTTGAGCTGCGCCAGCAATTTGCCAACCTCGCGCAGCGCCTCGACCGATTCCTCGCCCATCCCGAGCGCCACGCGTCGCGGGGTGCCAAAGAGATTGCCGAGCAGCGGCATGTCAGAGCCTTTCACCTTCTCGAACAGCAGCGCAGGGCCACCGGCCTTGAGGGTACGATCGCAGATCTCGGTCACTTCCAGGCGGGGATCGACTTCGACACTGACACGCCTGAGCTCGCCGAGTTTTTCAAGCTGGTCGATGAAGTCTCTGAGGTCCTTGTATTGCATGTTGTGAATTTCTTATTGAAAGATTATTCGGCCGGCAGATGTCTTTTCTTGCAAGGCCGGTCTTAACGTCTTTTTAACAAACACCTGGAGACAAGGCCATGAAAACTGTCATAGCAATCACACTGATTCTGTTCGCTTCAAGCGCCTCGGCCGACTGGGAAGCGGCATGGGGCACCGATGAACTCATGATCAACCATGAGGGTCACGTCACGACCCAATCCGTCACCATCGACCCGATCGCTGCTTCCGGTTTCGGCGAGGACAACACAGAACTCTTTGCCGGTCATGCGGCCGACGGTATCAGCGAGCATGACCGTACTGCGTTCGACCTCTACTACAACAATCTCTACGACAAGGGCGTATGAGTAGAAACAGGAAGGGCTGGAAACAAGGGGTCAGAGTAAAAACTCACAGGCCGGCATTCAGGTTCCGGGCAACATGAAAGTGTTTTTACTCCGACCCCGATCAGCTGGGGATCAGGCCGCGATTCCCGAATGCCGCAACAGCGGCTCGACCTCGGGCTTGCGGCCACGGAAGGCAACGAACAGATCCATCGCGTCTGCCGACCCGCCCTTCTCGAGAATATTCTCGCGAAAAGCGCGTCCCGCCTCCACGTTGAAGACACCTTTCTCCTCGAACAGTGAGAAGGCATCAGCAGAGAGCACTTCTGCCCACTTGTAGCTGTAATAGCCCGCCGCGTAACCACCCGCGAAAATGTGCGAGAAGCCTTGTGCAAAACGGTTCCACTCAGGCGGCCTGACGACGGCGACCTGTTCTCGAACGGCTTCGGCAAACTCCAGCACACGACCGCCCTTTTCCGGGTCGTACTCCATGTGCAGACGGAAATCGAACAGCGCAAACTCAAGCTGGCGCATCATCTGCATCGCTGACTGGAAATTCTTCGCTGCGATCATGCGTTCGTAGAGATCGTCCGGAATCTCCTCGCCGGTCTCGTAGTGGCCGGAAACAACCTCAAGCGCCTCCCGCTCC
>JASFFK010000248.1:0-3770 GCA_050124335.1 Chromatiales bacterium
CGAAGCTTCGAAACGGCGTACGACCTCGTCACAAAAGTCATCCGGCAAGGCATTGAGACGCTCGAAGATAAAGCTGCCCGGCTTGACCTCGCGGATGGTTTGCAACGGCTTGATCGGGTGATTGAAAGGTGTCGCTGGCATCTGGCTCTGTCTTGAAATGAGATCTTACGGAATTATCGGGCCGACGCAGACGGTGGTCAAACCGGCAGGTCAGCCGTGAATGATTTCACCATGCAGGGTGCCCGTGCTGATCCGTGCATATTGTCCTTCATCAGCTTGTCGACTTCTGGTCCGCGATAGGGGCAATACCCGCCTGTTCCTGCTTCATGGACGTCCCGGTTGAGAAAAATTCCCTGTCCGGAACAGGATTCAGGCCAGCTTGTCGTCAGCGACCTTGTAGTCGGGGTCCTCGTGGATGTTCACCTCGACCAGGTCTCCGGCCTTGGCCAGCAACTTGCGGCAGTCCCTGCTCAGGTGCCGGATATGCATGCTCTTGCCCTCTTTCAGGTAACGCTCGGCCAGTGTGTCGATCGCTTCGACGGCAGAGTGGTCCACAACGCGCGAGTTGGCGAAATCGACCACGACCTCGTCAGGATCCTTTTTCGGATCGAAGAGGTCGGCAAAGACCTTGGCCGATCCGAAAAAGAGCGGCCCGTTGATGAGGTAGAGCTTGGTCCCGTCCCTGAGGATCGCCTCGTCAGCCGTGACACGGATCGCCGAGCACCAGGCAAAAATCAGTGCCGAGATGATGACGCCGATGCCAACGGCGAGTGCGAGGTTATCGGTCAGCACTGTCACGGCAGAGACGACGACAAGAACGAAAGCATCCTTTTTCGGCACCTGTCGCATGATGCGAAAACTCGACCATTCAAAGGTCGCCAGCACGACGATGAACATGACGCCGATGAGTGCCGCCACCGGAATGACCTCGATCAGCGAGGAACCGAAGAGAATGAAGAGCGCAAGCGAGCCGGCCGCGACGATTCCCGAGAGCCTGCCGACACCACCCGAGTTGATGTTGATCATGCTCTGTCCGATCATGGCGCAACCGCCCATGGTGCCGGCCGCTCCGGCCGCACAGTTTGCGACACCCTGCGCGATGCACTCCCTGTTGCCCTGTCCTCGTGACTCGGTCATCTCGTCGATGACGCCAAGTGTCAGCAGGGACTCGACCAGGCCGATTGCCGCGAATGCGAAGGCATAGGGAAAGATGATTGTCAGTGTCTCCCATGACTTTTCGGCATCTGCAAAGAGCGCGCCGAATTCCGGCAGGCTCGGTAGCCCGCTGATCCCGGCGATATCCCCGACCGTTCTAATGCCGAACTCGAACCCTGCTGACGAGAGCCCGATTGTCAGAAGCGTCGCCGCAACGATCGCCACGAGTGCCGACGGAACTGCGCGCGTGACTCTCGGCAGAAAGTGGATGATCACCATGGTCAGGATCACGACAAGGAGCGTCGCCATCAGTGGCGTGGCACCCAGCAGGCTCTTCTCCCCGGTCACCGGGTCGATTGTGTAAAAGTGCTGCAACTGTGCGAGAAAAATCACGATCGCCAGTCCGTTCACGAAACCGAGCATCACAGGGTATGGGACGATGCGCATGTATTTGCCGAGCCGTAACAGACCGACGACGATCTGTATGAGCCCCATGAGAATCACGGCGGGAAAAAGATAATCGACGCCATGCTGTACCACGAGCCCGGCCATGATGACGGCCAGAGCGCCGGTTGCACCGGAAATCATCCCGGGACGCCCGCCCAGTGCAGCAGCCAGCAATCCGACGATCACCGCTGCCCAGAGGCCGACCTCGGGTGAGACATGGGCGACAAATGCGAAGGCAACCGCTTCAGGAACCAGGGCGAGTGCGACTGTAAGACCGGAAAGAGTGTCGTTTTTGATGCTGCCGAATCTGGCAGCCGCGATCTGGAACATGGAGGGAAGCGCCTTTGGAGCCAAAAGCACGACACTCTATCATATTAGCGATTCCTAATAAACCAGCCCGGCTTTCATCCGGCGTCTTCTAGAGGTGCGAGGTATCGACAAGCTGCATGATATTGCTGCCTGCCCGTGCGGGCTCCTCGCTGTAGAGTTCGCACATCTTGCGTGTCAGGAAGAGCCAGTGCTCGCGCCCTTCCTCGACCAGTTCCTCCAGCCCCTCCAGCCTGCCACTTTGCAGCCAGTCGAGATAACGCCTCTCGAGAGAAGGAAAGATGGACTTGCGCATGCCGCCAAGGTTGCCGACGTAGAAATGCAATGACTTCTCGCGCTCGCCGGAAAGGATTGCCGGCAGCGTCCTCTGACAGTCGGCGGCAAGATCGCGAACGGCGCGCGCCGCGAGTTCCGCCGGTGTGCCTGCGACTGACAGCAGCATGGTGTTCCAGGTCTCGCCCACCTCCTGGCCGACGAGAAACTCGCCGATTTCATGTTCGCGCACCGAGAGCAGTTCGCTGTCAGCCATCTCGTAGAGCGCGGCCTCGACATCCTCCTGGATGTCGTAGCAGGCAAAAGCACGTCCCATGGCGTTGTCGGGACTGTTCCAGCGCCAGGTTTCGAGCCGTTCCCAGAGAAGGCGGCGGAGTGCCTCACGGCGAATGAAGATGGTCTCCTCGCGCAGCATCGCGGGTGGAGAATTCAGCCCGCGTGCCAGCTCTCGCCCGCTGATCCGCATGGAGAAGCCGTCAAGAGGCTCCTCCTCCCGTTCGAGTTCAGCAAGGTAGAAATGGGGTTTGGCGCAGTTCTCGAGTCCGGCACTGTAGACCAGGCCGTAGCCGCGAAGCGCCTCGTTAACGCTCTCGCTGTCGAAAGGGTCGATGCTGTGTCCATCGATTTCAATAGGTGCGAACTCCTCCCGTTCGATGCTTTCCCAGTAGTCCTCGCGGGAAGCAAGCCATTCACCGAGCTCATCCTTCGGCAGCCGGTCCGTGAACGCGAGCCCTTTCTCCCAGCGGAAATATTCACGCATCTTCATCAGGTAGGTGCACATGGTGAAATTCCCGCCATGGTTGGCGTCGGAGATATCGCAGTTGCGCTGAACGCGTCTGACCACTTCTTCGATCATAATTACTCCTGCAGTATTGGCTATCCCCATGAATTTCCGGAGGGAAAAGCCATCAGGCATGAATTCGCTGTAAAATGCTCTCAAATAACTGTAATCAAATTTTCTCCGCTATATCACTGTTGATAATGCGGTTGTGAGAACAACACTATGGCACTCAGAATCAGGACTCACTGGCACGACGACGACGCCGAACGCTCCATCGAGGAGATCGCGAGCGCGATCGCTTTCAACGCATGGCGCATCGCGAAAAACATGGCGATCAACCTGCATGGCGAGGACTTCGTCTACGACAACGATGAGCAACGCTTCGATGTCATTACGGAATACCTGTTGTTCCAGCTTGCGCTCAGCGACAGAATCGCGAGTGAACGGCTGGAGCTCGACGACGAAACGCGCCGCAAGCTCGTCATCGCAACCGCCAAGGGGATGGCCGCTCACCTGCAGGACAACATGGTGGACATCTTCGGCCATGGTGACTACGTCCAGCCCTTCGTCGCAAAGCTCAACGAACGCGGCAGCGAATATGCCGCGTTCAGTCTGAACGATGATGGCCCCTCCTACCCCTTCATGCGGCATCTCGGCTACGAGATTCAGCAGATCATGGGCAGCGAACATGAAAACCGCTGGGTCATTGACCAGGTCATGGACAAGGACGGCTACGAGGTTTATCAACAGATCAGCCGCGTGATCGACGGCCTCTTCTGACGATCCT
>JASFFK010000249.1:0-3758 GCA_050124335.1 Chromatiales bacterium
CGCTCTTCCTCTTCGGAATAGTCCGGCCTCGCATAGAAACCATCACCCACATCCTCGAGGACATGCAGGTAGACGGCTGCTCCGCCTTCCTCAAGCTTGTTCCTGATCTGCTTGCTGCGCCAGTAGTAGGCTGAATTCCTCGGCTGGATCAGATACACAGGAACATTGGTTGCAGAGGCAACCGGTACGAATTCGGCAGCCTCGCCGCCCTGGGGCGTGCGCGCATAGAGTTTCGGATGGAGCAGTATGGCACCGCCGAGCGCATCTTTCTGCAAGCCTTCGATCTGCCACTGGCGTATCGCCGAGAGTCCGAGTGCGGCCGTTCTTCCGGGGGCCATGAGGTAGACGCGCTTGCGGGAGCGCTCGTGTGCGGCTTGCAATATCTCCTTGAGAAACCCGGGATCGATTTTCGTCAGGCTGTAGCGGCCAACGGCCAGGAACCAGGTTGCATGCAGGTCCGGAAGCCATGTCTCAATACCGCTTGCAGCCAGTGCTTCCGCGATCGGTTCCTGCCTCGGTGATTTGCCGAATTCCGAAGGAAACCACACGATCAGATCGTCACCTTTTGCAGCATAACGTGTGACAAAGGCATCGGAGCCATCACTGAGCGGGATCTCGATCTCCTCGGCGGCCTGCGCGGTTGTCGCCAGCAGCAGGAGCAGTCCAATACACGCCAGGGGCGTGAAGAAGTGTTGTATGTGCATGTTGCCGGGACCCTTGCAATCATCACCGGACGATACGATACCATCGCGAGTGGCAGGTTCGACCATGCCAATTGCGAGGGAGATACCACTATAGACTCAGGCCCGGACGCTCGCTGTCAGGAGACGAGGGGATCAGCCTGCGTGACGGTCTGCGATATGCCGGCAGCATGGGCAGGCTGACTCCGCCTCCTGTGTCATCAACGCTGGATCGGCTTGTACTTGATCCGGTGCGGCTGATCCGCCTCGTCGCCGAGACGGCGTTTCTTGTCCTTCTCGTAATCCTCGAAGTTGCCCTCGAACCAGACGGCCTGGCTGTCGCCTTCGAAAGCGAGGATGTGCGTCGCGATACGGTCGAGGAACCAGCGATCGTGCGAGATGACAACGACGCAGCCGGGGAAGGCCAGCAATGCCTCCTCGAGCGCGCGCAGGGTCTCAACGTCGAGATCATTTGTCGGTTCGTCAAGCAGTAACAGGTTGCCGCCGGATTTCAGCAGCTTGGCAAGATGGACGCGGTTGCGCTCGCCACCGGAGAGATCGCCGATACGTTTCTGCTGGTCGTTGCCGCGGAAGTTAAAGCGGCTGCAGTAGGCGCGCGACTGGACCTGGTAGTTGCCGACGGTAATGATGTCCTGCTTGTCGGAGATCTCTTCCCACACGGTGTTCTTGTCGTTCAATGTATCGCGGCTCTGGTCGACGGCCGCGATCTGCACGGTTTCGCCGATGCGCAACTCGCCTCCGTCGGGTTGCTCCTGGCCTGTCAGGATGCGGAACAGCGTGGTCTTGCCGGCGCCGTTCGGGCCGATGATGCCGACGATGCCGCCGCGTGGCAGGTTGAAACTGAGGTTTTCGTAGAGCAGGCGGTCGCCATAGCCCTTCTTGAGATTCTTTGCCTCGATGACAAGGTCACCGAGACGCTCGCCCGGCGGGATGTAGATCTCGTTGGTCTCGTTGCGTTTCTGGAAATCGGAAGACTGGAGCTCGTCGAAGCGCTGCATACGCGCCTTGCTCTTGGCCTGTCGGCCCTTGGGGTTCGAGCGCACCCACTCGAGTTCCTGTTTCATCGCCTTGACGCGGGCCTGCTCGGTCTTCTCTTCCTGTTCCAGGCGCTTCTCTTTCTGCTCCAGCCAGGAAGAGTAGTTGCCTTCCCACGGGATGCCATGGCCACGGTCGAGCTCGAGGATCCAGCCGGCGACATTGTCGAGGAAGTAACGGTCGTGGGTGACGGCGACGACGGTGCCGTTGTAATCGTGCAGGAAGCGCTCGAGCCAGGCGATCGATTCGGCGTCGAGATGGTTGGTTGGCTCGTCGAGCAGCAGCATGTCCGGCTTTGAGAGCAACAGGCGGCACAGTGCGACACGGCGACGCTCGCCACCCGAGAGTTTGGAGACGTCGGCGTCCCAGGGAGGCAGGCGCAGTGCGTCGGCTGCGATCTCAAGCTGCCTGTCCATGCCATGGCCGTCGGCAGACTGGACGATGTTCTCGAGTTCTGCCTGGCGTGCGGCCAGTGCATCGAAGTCGGCGTCCGGTTCGGCATAGGCGGCGTAGACTTTCTCGAGCTCTTCCATTGCCTCCTTGACGTTGCCGAGTGCTTCCTCGACGTTGCCGCGCACATCCTTTTCGGGGTCGAGTTGCGGCTCCTGTGGCAGGTAGCCGATCTTGATGCCCGGTTGCGGGCGTGCCTCACCCTCGATGTCGGTGTCGACGCCAGCCATGATACGCAGCAGTGTCGACTTGCCTGCGCCGTTGAGGCCGAGGACGCCGATCTTGGCGCCGGGAAAAAAGGAGAGCGAGATGTCGCGCAAGATCTGTTTCTTGGGTGGAACAACCTTGCCCACGCGGTTCATTGTGTAAATGTACTGTGCCATTCTGGTGTCAGGATCCGGATCTGGATGATGTCAGCCCGTTATTCTAACCATGAAGAACAGGAAGGGCATGAAGAATTCCAGGTAATTCGCAAGTTGCGAATTATCAGTTCTCGCCTGAGAGTGGTCATCGCCCGATCGGAGTCAGAGTCTGTTTGATTCCGCCGCCTGGAGTTGGCAAGGATGTGGTTCGTCAGTCAGTTCGCAGTTTGTAGGCCTGGAATGTGTTTTCCAGAAGGGTCGCGACCGTCATGGGTCCGACGCCGCCGGGGACGGGCGTGATCCAGGCTGCGTTCTCCTTCGCGGCGTCGAAATCGACATCACCGCAAAGCGAGCCATCATCGAGACGGTTGATGCCGACATCAATCACCAGTGCACCGGGCTTGACCCATTCTCCCGGAACGAATCTTGGCACACCGACGGCGGCGACCAGGATGTCTGCATCGCGCACCTTCTGCTCGAGATCCTTCGTCTTGCTGTGACACACGGTGATGGTGCAGCGAGCAGCCAGCAGCTCGAGCGCCATCGGCCTGCCGACGATGTTGGACTGGCCGATGATGACTGCATCCTTGCCGACAAGCTCCTGTCCCGTTCTTTCGAGCATGGTCATGACGCCCCTGGGCGTGCAGGGGCGCAGCAGGGGCGCGCGCAGGGCCAGTCGTCCGACATTGTAAGGGTGAAATCCGTCGACATCCTTTTCGATCGCGATATGCTCGATAACGGCGTGCTCGTCGATATGGCCGGGAAGCGGCAGCTGTACAAGGATACCGTCGATCGCATCGTCGTTGTTGAGTGAATCGATTCGCGACAGCAGCTCCTCGAGTGTCGTTGATTCCGGGAGTTCGATGAGTTCTGACAGAAAGCCCGCCTGTTCGCAGGAGGTGCGTTTGTTGCGAACGTAAACCTGGGATGCCGGGTTGTCACCAACAAGGATGACTGCGAGCCCGGGACGCCGCTTGCCTGCTGCGACGAGGGCTTCGACCTCGGACTTGAGATGCGCCTTGATGTCTGCCGCAATCGCCTTGCCATCGAGTATTTGAGCTGCCATGTGCCTGTCCTGAAACTGTCGGATTCGAGGCCGCCAATCATACCGCTTTGCATCATGGCATGCATGCCCGGGCCGTAAAAAGCAGACAGGCGCTAAAGGCATCTCAGGGATCGCAAACCGGCTTACGGCCACTGCCATCCCTGT
>JASFFK010000250.1:0-3733 GCA_050124335.1 Chromatiales bacterium
CCATTTCTTCAGGAACCACGGGGTGCTTGATTTGCGCAATCGACCCCAATGGCGCAGTGTTATCGGCGGCAGCCGTGTCTATGTCAGGCGAATCCTTGAGAATCTCGGCGGACGAACCAGCAAATGCAGTGCTGTTCGCGTTGTCAGGCGACACGGCACGGGCGTGGACCTCGTTTTCGAAGATGGAAGCCGGCGTACGTTTGACAGGGCCGTCATCGCCACGCATGCCGACCAGGCACTCCGCCTGCTGGAGGATCCGACAAGCACGGAATCAATGTTGCTGGGCAGTTTCCGCTATCAGGAAAACCGTGCTGTCCTGCACAGTGATCCGCAACTCATGCGTCGTTCACGCCGTGTCTGGTCGGCTGGAATTACCTTGCAGACACCCGTAACATGATGACAGACAGCGTCTCTGTGACTTACTGGATGAATCTGCTGCAAAACATCGATACCCGGCAAGACTATTTCGTCAGCCTCAACCCCCTGCAGGAACCGAAAAACATTCACGCAGCCATGAACTATCAACACCCGGTCTTTGACTCGGATGCGATTGCCGCGCAATCCCGGCTTGCCAGCATCCAGGGACGGCAGCGGACCTGGTTCTGCGGCAGCTACTTCGGCTACGGTTTTCACGAGGATGCGCATGCATCCGCCGTCGAGGTCGCCTCGCTGCTCGGGGTCACTGCGCCCCGGCACAGGACGCGCGAAAGGGAGGCTGCCTGATGCCATACATGGGCGAACCCGTGCTCTATCTCAGCAGCGTCATACACCGGCGCCATGACAAACATGCGATGCATTTCGATTACAGGATCTTCCGCATGCTGCTGGACGTCGATGAACTCGAGAAGAGTGCATCCGGGATGCGACTCTTCTCTATCGACCGCTGGAATCTCTTCAGCTTTCGGCGTCATGACCACGGCCCGCGTGATGGTTCAGCACTCAGGTCCTGGGCGGAAGCACTGCTGCAGGCGCACGATATCGACACCGGCGGCGGAAAGATCCTCCTGCTTGCAATGCCACGACTCTTCGGATATGCCTTCAATCCCCTGAGCATCTGGTACTGTCTTGATGCGGCGGGTCGTTTATGCGCGGTCATCTGCGAGGTACGTAATACCTTCGGTGACTATCACACCTATGTTCTGCATGGCCATGCCGACGAAGCCGGCTATCTCCAGGAGAGTCAGCCCAAATCATTCCATGTCTCGCCATTCATGCAAATTTCCGGCGAATATCGATTTCGCATCAACATGCCGCAAGACGACTACCTGTTACACATCGAGTATGTCGATGACGCACAACGCCTGCTCACTGCTGTCGAGAAGGGCCGGCGCAAGGAATTCAATGACAGGGGATTGCTTGCAATTCTCGCCGTCATGCCCTTCGTCACATTCAAGGTCATGGCCGCGATCCACTGGCAGGCGGTGAAACTCTGGCTGCGCGGCGCTAAGATATACCCGCATCCGGACCGTTCGCGCAGTGAGACAGAAAGATGAGTGCAGAAGAGAGAGCTCTACCGGCAACAGCAGAATCCAGCAAGTGGCATCCACTCCACGCGCTTTTCCGTGCAGCAGGTGCGCATCGCAAGATTGATATCGCAATCGGTCGAACCGCTCATCCGGATAGTGACAGGCCGCAGCTCCTGATTTCAAACCCTGTCAGGTTACTCTCGCGATTAGCCATGCGTGGTGATCTCGGATTTGCCGAAAGCTACATGGCCGGTGAATGGGATACGAACGACCTCACTGCCCTGCTCAAGGCTATCGGCGCGAATGAATCGGGGTCACGCATTCGCCAGGGCCTCTTCTCCGAACGGATGCGCGAAAGGGTAAGGCACGCGCTGCGCAGTAACAGCCGTCATGGCAGTCGCAGGAACATTGCCTACCACTATGATCTCAGCAATGCGTTCTACAGTCGCTGGCTTGATCCCTCGATGACCTACTCCAGCGCCATCTTCGACGAACAGGGACTCTCTCTGGAAGCTGCCCAGAAGCGCAAATACCAGCGTCTGCTTGATGCCCTGAATGCACAGCCCGGCGATCACATCCTCGAGATCGGCTGTGGCTGGGGCGGCTTCGCCGAGGAAGCTGCAAGGCGTGGCTGCCGCGTCACGGGCCTGACCCTGTCACGAGAACAGCTGGGGTACGCACGCAACCGGATCCGCGAGGCCGGCCTTGAAGAACTTGTCACGCTCGAGTTTCGCGATTACCGCGATCTTTCGGAGCAGTATGACCACATCGTCTCGATCGAGATGTTCGAGGCTGTCGGCGAGCGTTACTGGCCCCTCTATTTTGAAAAGCTCGGGAAATGCCTGCGTCCCGGCGGGAAGGCTGCTCTTCAGATCATCACGATCGACGGAAATGCCTATCACTACTATCGCCGCAGGACCGATTTCATCCAGCGCTATATCTTTCCCGGTGGCATGCTGCCGCCCGTTGAGAGGCTCGAACAGCTGGCACAGGATGCAGGACTTGTCATCGAGGAGAGCTATCTGCACGGACACGACTATGCCCGGACGCTGAAGCACTGGCACAGGGCTTTCGATGCCTGCCGCGATGAAATCTCGGCCCTTGGCTTCGACGAGGGATTTCGCAGGATGTGGAAGTACTATCTCAGTTATTGCGAGACAGGGTTTCTGCTCGGCAGAATTGACCTGTTGCAGCTCGTACTTTCAGGCCGCGCGGCATAAAAAAACCGCATCCGGGGATGCGGTTTCAGAGCGAATCTAAGCGAGGATCAGGAACAACCGCCCTGTGATCCGCAGGTGTTGCAACCACCGCCGCCGCCAACCGGCTGCAGGTTGTTGAAAACGAAGCTCGCATCGCCGTTGCCACGATCGACGAAATCGATCTCGACACCACGAATATGCGGAAGGGTACCGTCATCGACGATCAACTTGAAGGTATCGTAGTCACGTACCATGTCGTTGGGATTGAGCTGGTCGGTGAAGCTCATACCGAAGCTCACACCACTGCAACCACCCGGGGTCGCGTAGACGCGCACACCGGTGATATCGTCCTCAATCTGTGTCATCAGTTCAGCCATCTTGCCCTGGGCATTCTGGGTCAGGGTGAGATCGCTGTCTGACAGGAGGTTGGTAGCACTCATTAATCTGTTCTCCACATGTCACAATACCTCAGCATTTTACCATGAAATTTTTCCTCTGCGGAGACAAAAGTTTGTGTAAGATTTGAACAAGTTGCAGTCCCCGGGAACAAGAGTGCGTTTCCTCATCAAACGGCTTCTGCAACACCCTGTCATCCACCGGGAGGAAAACAACAATGCGCCTGCTCACAGCACTTCTGTTCATGCTGGTGACATCTGTCGCTTCAGCGGAAAACAGCACGAAGGATAACGGTTACACCATTCACCATAACGCCATTACGACTGACATGCTGACCCCGGAGATCGCGCGCGAGTACGGGCTCATTCGCAGCCGCAACCGTGCCATGCTCAATGTCTCGGTGATAAAGCAGGTACCCGGCACGACCGGCCAGCCGGTCGAGGCAGACGTCCGTGCCTCCAGTACCAATATCATCGGTCAGCAGCGCCGGCTGAGAATGCGCGAAATACGCGAAGGTGAAGCCATTTACTACATCGGCGATTTCCTCGTCAGGAATGAGGAACAGCTCAATTTCCATATCGACGTCAAGCCCGAAGGCGAAGTGACCTGGATCCCGGCTGCTTTCTCGCAGACCTTCTACACAGAGTGACCCGAGGCTCCTGCCGGTCTCAG
>JASFFK010000251.1:0-3715 GCA_050124335.1 Chromatiales bacterium
TTCATTTGAGATGTGTGTGGTGGGCCGTCAGGGACTTGAACGCCAGGCTACCAGACTCGCTTTTTTGCGTAGTCGTTCACAAGCCTGCTGGCCGAGAGCCTTAACTGGTCCGAAAAATGTGGGTCCCTGGATTATCTGGAAGGTTCAGAGGTTTTCAGTATCTCCTTCAATTCGTTTGCCAGCAGGTTGCGGTAAAACCGCTCCTCAATACCCACGGGTTCCCAGAGTTTCATTCTTTCGAGATAGGGCTTTTGTTCATCCTGGATCTTCAGCGTGAATATCGCCTTGAGGATGGCAGGCAGCAGTTCTCGTTTTGAAGCGGATTTCCGTTTCAGGGATTTCAGCGCCTTGCCGACAACAAGCTCCACCTCGGTGAAGTCGGTACCGAAAGGGAAGGGCGGGAAGAGTCCCTCTTTCCTCAGGGCGTGGATCTTCTCGGTCACCTTCTCCGAAAAGTTGTTGCGGAACGCGTCGGGGACTTCGTAATCCTTGCGCAGCTTGCCAGTTTTTTTGGCCTCTCGTACGAGTTTCGGCTGGAACCGCGAGTCGGTGATCTTCATCAGCTCCTCGATGATCTCTCCATCTGTTTTACCGCGCAGGTCAGCAATGCCGTATTCACTGACAATGATGTCGCGCAGGTGGCGCGGTATCGTGGTGTGGCCGTAACTCGGGACGATATTCGACACCGTCCGCCCTCTCTCCTGGCGCGTAGCCCGCATAATGATAATTGAGCGACCCTCGTGCAGCTCGTGGGCCATGGCGACAAAGTTGTACTGGCCGCCAACTCCGCTGATCACGCGGCCATCCTCGAGTCCGTCCGAGACGATGTTCCCTGCAAGCGTTACTTTCATACAGGTGTTGATAAAACGTGCGTTCTTGCGCTGCAGCCGGTCGATCTCCTCGTGCCCGTAAAGATGATTGATCCGCCTGACACTACGCATGTTGAAGAGACGTCTCTCCGCTTCGGGAAGTGCCTTGAGACGCTGGTAAAAATCCTGAGGGCCCATGAAGAACGCACCATGGACGACGGCGCCGCCTTTCAGGCGATCACCAAGGCAGTGCTCCAGAATCTCCTGGCGGTCTGTTTCCGACGTTAAGTCGGCGCTGATACGCTGGCCATCTGGTGTCACGATAATTCCCTCATCGAACATCAACCCTTCTCTGAAGACTCCGAATTTGACGAGGTAGTCGAAATCTCCCCGTGACAAGTACATACGAACGGCCTTGCGCTCGAGCAGCAACTCCAGGGTGCGCGGGGTTACCTCATGGTCGATCAGGCCGGCGTTCAGAAGACGTTGAATGGGAAGGTCATCGTAGACCATGCGCTTGAGAATACCGGCCTCGTAGAGATGGATGAAACCATCGACCACCATTTCACTGGCCCCGAACAGCCCCTTTTCGAGGACGTCTGTACCGCCGACACGTTCAATAATTTCGCCGAACTTCCTTTCAACGTCGAGCAGCTGGAGGATTTCCCGGTAGCGGGTATTGTTCTTCTGGCGCAGGATAAGCGCGTTGATGAAGGCATCACCCATGGCGCCAATACCGATCTGGAGTTCCCCCTCATCCCGGATGAGCGTTGAGAGGTAGACGCCGACGACGTGCTCCTCTTCAGGAATCGAGAGTTTCGGTGCTCCGAAGATACGGAAGTAACAATCCGGGTCGTCATAAAGATAGTGGAAGTTGCCGGCATCGATCTCCGCATCGCCATACATGTAGGGAAGATTCGGATTGACTTGCCCGATGATTGCACAGGGTACATTTTCCCTCTCGCCGCGTTCATGCATGAGCCTGATGAGATCCAGTGCGATATCAGGGTTGCCACTGAGGCTCAGTTTCGATTGGTCGAATTCATTGGGGCTGATCAACTGGGCGATGACATTGGCACCACGGTCCATGAGGTCCCTGACGGCATGGGTATAGTTACTGCTGACATAGTCTTGCTGGGCCTGCGGATTGTTGAGAAACTTTCCCGGCGGGAAGTAGAACTCGATGACCTGCACGTTACGTGGAAGTGTGTTCTCAACACGGTCCAGTTCATAATCCAGATCCGGGTAGTCACCGAAAACCCGCTGGGTGAAGGGTTCCAGAAAGCGTTTCTCGAGCAGGCTCTTTCCTTTTGGAATCTCGAGCGTCAGTGCTGTCATGACAGTGAGTTTGAGAGATTGATCCTTCTTTGCTCGTCTGTAAAAGGCGTTGATGACATGGTTTGCCTTGCCAATAGCGAGTGGCGTGGCCAGGTTGATAGTAGTGCCCACATTCCTGAGCACTTCATCGACGATTGCTTCGAGGTCTTGCGTGATGATGGGTGGCCTGTTAGTCATATGATGCTACTCGCTTTGTTTTGACGCGATGAGTCTTTTGCCAAACATCATGCATTCTGTTTCGATGCCTCGGGTCCATGACTGCCTCTGGGCTATCCTTCAGCTTACTGCCCCCTGTTTTGATGGAAAAGACGCGAGGGGAGTCTTCGCATAAATGCTTGATTAGGGTCATTCAGTATGAGATCCGTGGAGATGGAGGAATAGGGAATGAATTTCCAGTCCTTCAGGTTTTGAGTTTCACAGCTTCCCTTGGCCTACGGTACTCATGAAACACAAAAGGACTTTCCGAAATCCAGAGTCCCTGTTGCCCAGGCCACAAACAAGGTCCGCATGTGACGCAGTCCTGTGATTTCAATAAAAGAAAGTGTGGAGGGCCGTCAGGGACTTGACCCCCGGAGATGTAGTTTGGGCTTGCGAATTCACAAAATAATTCTCATTGCTCCTCAATTTCCACTGACAGCGGTCATCATCATCGCGATATCCTTTGAGGCATCTCCCATGACCTCGGCAATGGTGCCACCAAACATCATGCCCACGAGTCCGACGTTCATCTCGGACATGTATACACTGCCATCACTAGTCTTATATACCCCGATTCCGAGGGGCATCATTGTCGTGACCACCTTGTCTGCATCATCGGAAAGAATGCGATTGGCATAGTGTGGATTACAGAGGGTCACAATCTTGACCCGCGTCATGTCCGTATGGCCCGCATCGACGATATTTTTCTGAATATCGAATGTTTTTGCGACCTTCCAGCCTTCCTGTGCTGCAACAGCGGTTTCCACAGCTGTTACGGTTTCTTCGAAACCATATTGACTCTTGTGGACATTAATCATCATGGCCGGCATGAGAAACCAGACAGCGACACCCATCATGAGGAATCCGATTATCAGTCCAGCGAAGAATATTTTCGTTTTCATGATGGTCACCTCTTGGTCTTCAAATCCTCACACATTCATCCTGACGACACTGCCCAAACCGGACTGCATCCATTTCATAGTCTTCTATTAAAAGCCTAGTCCAGAATGCCGAGGGTTACAGTCCGAGCGAGTTGTAGGAAAGCCTGTGAAAACACACCAAAGGACTCCCCGAAATCCATAGTCCCTTGGTGCCTCGGACACAAAAAAGGCCCGCATGAGATGCAAGCCTATGATTTACATCAAGGAAAATGTGGTGGGCCGTCAGGGACTTGAAGCCAGAGGAAGAGGATTGTGTGATTGTCGCACCCAAACCTGCGATGAACTAACATTAAAACAGGACCACTCGTTGGGGGCAGGTCATACAGCCGTCATTGCCCCGAATTGACGAAGGAGTACTAAGCTATCTTTGCGGACATTCCAGAAACTAAAAGCCCCACCGAAGTGAGGCTTCCATAGATATGAAGGTTG
>JASFFK010000252.1:0-3712 GCA_050124335.1 Chromatiales bacterium
GCCCTTTCCCGGTATCGACAGGTCGCCGTTCCTCGTGCTGAATGCGGATCTTGAAGGAACCTCTGATGACGCGATCTGGCGGGTTACCGCGCGGGATCTCGGAATCAATACCAGGACGCTCAGTGCGGACTACGAAAACGACGCGGGTTTTTCACTTTTCGGGGAATACTGGCAGAATCCTTCGCGCCAGAACGGGACCCCATTGAGCCCTTTCGTGAATATCGGGAGCACAGAACTCAAGTTACCTGCCGGCTGGGTAGCCGGTAGTGAAACGGGCGACATGACAAACCTGCAAACCAGCCTGCGTCAGTTCAACATTGGAACCGAACGTCGTCGATACACGCTAGGCGGTGAGTCGACTTTCGGACAGGGCATGACCTTCAAGGCTACGGCGATGTATGAGACCAAGGAGGGGATCGAGCTTATCGGTGGTGCTATCGGGCGTGGATTCGGACAATTGGTTCCGCCCTACGGAACAGGAACGCGCGCGACACTGCTGCCAGTACCGATCGATTACGAAACGACCCAGCTCGACCTCAAGCTGGGTTACCAGAAGGCCAGGTACGGAGTCGAGCTTGGTTACTATCTTTCGGTATTCAGAAATGGCCATGACTCCCTGTCATGGGAGAATCCGTTCAGCCTCGACATAACGGGCGGCGGCGGACATGGCGGCGGACAGTTCCCGCTTGCCTCATCGACTGGCAGGCTTGCCCTCTATCCTGATAACCAGTTCCATCGAATCTCGCTGGGCGGAAACTACCTGATGGGCGAGACGACGCGTTTCTATGGCATGCTCTCAACAGGCATGATGAAGCAGGACCAGACATTTCTTCCCCTGAGTGCCAATCCGGCGCTCGCGGCACCGCCAGTTCTGCCAGTCAACGGTCTGGATGCGGACGCCTCCGTGAATGATGCTTATCTGCGTGTCACCTCCAGGCCAATGCCGAAACTGTCTCTCAAAGCGGCATATCGCTATCACTCAAGGGATGACGATGACCGCCTGCTCGGAGCCTATAACTACTATGCGCTCGATTCTTCAGAGAGTGGTCGCGAAATCATTTCCACTCCCTACTACTATCGAAAGCAGGAACTCGATCTCTCGGCGCGCTACCGGTTCGGCAGCCATACCTCGATCGGCCTTGAATATGAACGGGAGGATATTCTCCGTGACTATGTCGACATAGAACGCGAGGATGTCGATGAGGATCGTTACAGTGCGCATGTCGACTATCGTCCACTCGATAGCCTGTCGCTGCGGATTCAGGGAGAGCATGCAGAACGTAGCGGTTCAAACTATCTCACTGCCATTGGTGAAAATCCGTTGCTCCGGAAGTTTCATTTTGCTGATCGTACACAGGACAGCATCTTTATTCGGGCGACCTATGATGTGAATGATTCGGTTTCCCTCAGTGCGTCATACGATCGCCTTGAAGACGACTACGACAACTCGGTCGTGGGACTCCAGGATGCAGATCGCGACATCTACTCCTTCGATATTGCCTATCGGGTCAGTGAGCACTTGAGTTTTCACGGCTTTGTCTCGCGTGAAGAGGCAGCTTCACGGCAGACTGGTAGTACGGATGGCATCAATGTGACCTGGACTGCCGACTACGATGACACGATCGACAGTTTCGGAATAGGGGCCGAGTGGCAAGCGATACCCGAGCGCCTGAAGCTCTCGCTGGATATCGCCATGAGTGACGGCAGCGAGGATATCAGTGTGGCCGGTTTGTCTCCCGTCATTCCGTTTCCCGAGCTGACCAGTGACATGCTGAGTATTCGTCTCGCTGCCACCTATCAATATGATAAACAGACCGATATCCGCTTTGCCTACTGGCACGAGAAGCTCGGTACGGATGACTGGGCTCTCGACGACCTGGATGTGAATTCAACCCCGAACGTGATCCTCACCGGAGAACAGAGTCCGAATTATGATGACCACATAGTGATGCTGTCACTGGTCAGACATTTTTAGCCGGCTCAAGAAAAGTAACGGGATGTGTCACATCCCGTGTTCCCCCGACTCTATTTGATATGGCAGAGCTTGCACTCTTTCGGCTGTGGTCCAGCCTTCTTCCCCTGACTAACGGTGTACTCATGACAACCGGAACAACGGGTGTGGAAAGCCGTTTTCTTCTTGGGTGCCATGACATCGTCTGACTTTTTATGGCATTCCTTGCAGGCCTTCATTTTCTCCTTGCCATCCCAGGTGTGGTGACAGGTCGTGCATTTGGTAAAGCTCAGGTCGGCATGTCTCTTGTGATGGAAAGTCACAGTACCGGTCTTGGATTTGAAGGTGAGCGTTTCCTTGCCCTTGGGTACTGATGCCGAGAAGGCAGTCCCTGCAATGGTAACAAGGAGTATGGTGATAATGATGTTTTGAAATTTCATTGCATTTTCCTCAAGTCGCTACATCTATCACTCGTGGAGCGATTGATCTATGCCCGTACCTGGGCTGATAGTTGTTTCGTCGATAGACAGGACAGGCGTATGTAATCATGCCTGGCTACTCCTCATCAGGCTCCTCGGGGAGGGTATGCGCAACGCCCTTGTGGCACTGGACGCACGTATAGCCCTCATTTCTGGCACGCTCGTGGGACTGGACTGCCAGTTCTGATTGCACGCTGGTAACCATGCGCTCATCATTGTGGCAGCCCCGGCACTCACGGGAATCGTTACTGATCATCTGCCCCCACACCCTGTTTGCCATTGTCCAGCGATGCGCTTCGTATTTTTCGGGTGTGTCAATCGTCCCGGCCAGCTCGTGATAGATATCCTTCAGGGCGATGACCTTGGTAATCATCTTCGGAACGAAAGCTTCCGGGATGTGGCAATCCGCGCACGTGGCGCTGACGCCGGATGCGTTGGCGTAATGGATCGACGCTTCATACTCCTGCTTCGTGATCTGCATCGAATGACAGGAGGTGCAGAAAGCATTCGTGCTGGTCGCGTGAAGCGTGTAATCGAAAAGCAACACGGCCAGGATGCCGGCCACAAAAACCAGGGCGAAGGCTGCAAGCGGAATTGATCGTCTTCTGTTTTCCCTTGAGAAACGAGGCATGTTTCAAACCCCCTAAAACACTACAGCTTTTTATTAATACTATAGAGATTTCAATGGTCAGGGTGTCGCAAGTTTTCATGTTGAAATGCCAAGGATCAATTGAAGCGTGAATAATTGCCTCCTCGTGCCACGCAGATGGCAGATATGGACTGTGCACAGATAACAACTCCCGGAGAATGGTCGCCTGTGTCCACGAGGGTGACCAGGGTTGAATGGAGAACCGGAATGGCGCATTTTCCGGGAGGGGCTGCCCGTTTAGATACGAACGTCGACGGGCCAGTGCCCATGAAGACGACGCGATGCGCGCTGCAAATTCCTGTTGGGTATTGTTCAGTCTGCAGGAAATATGTGTGAACCATTAACATATGACAACCGAGGTCGAGGTGACAACAGGCTCCAGCGACGGTGGTGGCTGCAGTGTCGGCGGCCGTGGAGTCTTCGATCCGGCACTGCCGCTGCTGGTGCTGGTAGAACTGCTCTACCTGGTCCGCAGGCGAACTGGCCAAACTCCTGTCAGTGAACGGGGTTAGAGCATCAGACTGTAACTGACCGGACTGGAACCCCGCATTCGCGGGGTTCTTGCTATTAAAAGAAGAATCAAGCTCGACGTCACAGTCCTCCGGTGCTTATGTTTTAATCACTGGTCACTGT
>JASFFK010000253.1:0-3701 GCA_050124335.1 Chromatiales bacterium
ACCACCGGGACGGGGCGGTGTCGGCATCATCCGGATCTCTGGTGAAAACCTGGATGACATCAGTGACGGGATGATCGGCGCCCTGCCTGAACCCAGGCGTGCAGCCTACAGGCGTTTTCGCGATGCCAGCGGGGAGATCATCGACGAGGGGCTGGCGCTGTACTTCCCTGCCCCGCACTCCTTCACCGGCGAGGAGGTACTCGAACTGCAGGGGCATGGTGGTCCGATCATTCTCGACATGCTCATGGAGCGTGTGCTGGAACTCGGCGCGCGCCCTGCCCGTCCAGGCGAATTTTCCGAGCGCGCGTTTCTCAACAACAAACTGGATCTTGCCCAGGCCGAGGCGATTGCCGATCTTATCGACTCGAGTTCGCGTGCCGCTGCCAGGCTGGCCAACCGTTCATTGCAGGGTGAGTTCTCGAAACAGGTCCACGCCCTTGTCGATCAGCTTGTCCATCTGCGCATGTATGTCGAGGCTGCCATCGATTTTCCCGAGGAGGAGATCGATTTCCTTTCCGACGGGAAAGTGAGCGAAGACTTACAGGCTATCTACGGAAAACTCGAGCATGTTCAGAACAGTGCGAGAATCGGCGCCCTGTTGCGAGACGGCATGCAACTGGTCATTGCAGGACGTCCCAATGCCGGCAAGTCGAGCCTGCTGAACGCTCTTTCTGGCCGCGAATCAGCCATTGTCACTGACGTTCCCGGCACAACACGCGATCTTCTGCGAGAGCAGATCCAGATCGATGGCATGCCGTTGCATCTGATCGATACGGCCGGCTTGCGCCACAGCGAGGACACCGTCGAGCAGATTGGTATCCGGCGGGCGCGCGAAGAGATCGGCAAGGCGGACCTGATTCTCTGGGTGTTCGATGCCGGGGCGGGACTGGAACAGGACAGGGGGGATCTGGAGGCGCTGCCGGACGGGATCCCTGTGACGCTAATTTGCAATAAAATAGACAAAAAAGACGCTAAATGTACCGAAAATGATCAATTCGGACACGAAATGATCGGGTTGTCTGCGAAAACAGGGGAGGGGGTAGAGACCCTGATCGCGCACCTCAAGGCCACCATGGGCTACCAGGGCGAAGAATCGGGTGAATTCATTGCACGACGTCGACACCTCGAAGCATTGAGAAAAGCCCGGAGACATCTCGAGAGTGGCCGGCGCGCACTCGATCAGAGCCTTTCGGGTGAACTGCTGGCAGAAGATCTTCGCCAGGCACAGTTGGCGCTCTCCGAGATCACCGGCGAGTTTACCGCCGACGATCTTCTCGGTGAGATTTTCGCCTCTTTCTGTATTGGCAAGTGAGAGTAGTGACAAGCCCGTGCTCGAGCGTCTGAACAGCATCTCACGCAGGCTTTTACCACTGCGCATGCTTTTCCTCGGCCTTGCGATGTTCGCTTTCCTGATCCTGATCGTGAGCCTCTTCACCGAGGAGGGCGGACAGCAGGGTCTTTATGCCACGCCGGCGCTGATCCTGTTTCTGTGGGCGCTCTCTGTTTTTGTCTTCATTCTGAACTTTGCGAGCATCCCGCAACGGCATGCAGGGGAGAGCGGTATGATCAGGAGAGGCCTGCAACGCCTGCAGCGCGCATGGTACTGGCTTGTCGGGCTTTTTTTTCTGTCGACGACGCTGGTGCTTCTTACTGTCACGACACGGCTTGTCATCATCTGGCTCAGGGATTTTTTCTGATCGGGCCACACTTTGGTAGAGTAGCGCCCTGACACCCAAACCGGCTCGGGATTCCGATGAACACGCAAAAGATACTGGCGGATGCCTGGTATTTCTATACGCTCAATTTCCGTTATCTGCTGTACCTCTGTATTCCTTTTGTCTTCGCTGAAGCCTTGCTGTCAGAAGGATTCGTGACGCTCAGCGACCAGGGAGAGCAGACCATTTCGATCGGATACTATGTCGCACAGCTCGGCATTCACCCGCTCTACACGGCGATTCTCATCCAGTTCCTTCATGCGCGCACCAGGGGGGCGCCGGTCGACAGGGCAAAAGTTGTGTCCGAGGCCTTTGCACTCTGGCCCATGATGGTGCTGCTGGTCGTGATGAAGTTCGTACTTTTCATGATCGGGCTGCTGCTTTTCATCCTGCCCGGTATCTGGATAGCCGTACGCATGGCATTCGCCGAGTTCTACCTCGTGGAGAAGAGGGAACAGCCCGTCGAGTCGATGCGAAGCAGTTTCACGGCGACCGAGAAACCCTTCTGGACGATCGTTGTCGTTTTCCTCGTTCCGCAGGTGTTGCTGATTCTGCTGCAGCTGCTGCTGAAGAGCTTTGTTGTCGCGCTTGGCAATCTTTTCATTCTCAATGTCCTGTTGCACATGGCGCTCGTGATGCTGTCACTCTACATCACCATTGCGTTCTACCGTATCTACATGCAGCCGGAAGGAGAGAGGTAAGCGGCCGGCGTCACAGTCCGCTTCAGACGTCTATTCCTGCACGTGCGCTTTCTCGATCACCAGCGTTTTGTCATTGCCGGTAGACGAGTGCTGGACTGAAACGAAGAGCCTGGCAGGAATACCGCCGAAGTAGATACCGGTGGGTTCGCCTTCTTCGTCACGCAAGGAGGCAAACAGCTCGACGCCATCGCTGTAACCATCACCATCACTGTCCGGATCGGCAACCCAGATATCGCCGGGTGCATTGTCCTCGCTGATCCACAGCCGTCCGTCAGGTCCGTTAGCGAGATTGTCAGGATGGCGAAACCCCGTGCGCCGCAGGAGAGAACGCTCCCTGGCAACATTGTGTCCGGGCTTGACGAAGTAGCGAACGACGGGCGTCTCGGTAGCGAGCTGAATGGAGAGCACCGCGCCGTCTCCGTCTTCGCAGGTCAGGGCAGCGTAAAGCATTGCGCCGATGCGTTCGAGATCCTCCGGGCGGCAGAAGCTCGTGGCTCCCTTGCTTCGGGCAGCGCTTCTTGCATCGAGGGACTTCCGGTCAAGTTGCAGTGGAATCCATTCAGCCGGGCCGGTTTGTGCGCCTTCTGCAACGCGGAGCACGAAAAGACGGCCTGATGCCAGATCACCAAATCGATCAGGTACGAAGCGATAGATGGACCCCGAGTCATCTTCGTCGATTACATAGATGTTTCCCTCATCATCGACTTCGATTCCCTCGTGGGTCAGCGAACCGAGCAGTGGTCGGGCAACAGCCTGCGCAAGTTGTTCCGGGTTCCCCGGCTTCGGGAAGAGTTCATAGACAAGGCCGCGTGCGGCATCGGGATAGTGCGGATCAGGGGAGCTGTCGTGCTTCTGTTCTTCCGTAACCAGCAGACTCATCCACGGGGTCCAGAGAACCCCGTCGACGGCTTCCCAGTCTTCGCGCGTTGCAAAGAGGCCTGTCTGGCCGGAAACGAGATCGACGACCGAGACAGCGCCTCCTTCGCGACCATCCCGGAGTCTGTCATTGTGTCGTCTCACCTCGTGCGTGCGGTAGAGATAGCGCCCTGCATCCTTTCCGGTCTCGTTGAGGACCTGCATGTCTGTCCAGTCGTTGCCCCTGTAGATGTCGAGGCGGGTCTCGTCTGACAGGATGCGCTGGCTGAAACCTGCAGGAATCATGAACGGCCGGGTGTCGAGTACGTCGGGATCTGTGGTCATCTCCGACCAGGCGGATGACGGGAGTGGCGTAAAACCGAAATCCGCAGAGACCGGGGAGAGCAGGGCGAGTAACAGAAGCGTGGCA
>JASFFK010000254.1:0-3673 GCA_050124335.1 Chromatiales bacterium
CCGGGTCATGCCGGTCTGACCGAACCCTTATACCGAACTCTTTGTTGCCCAGTATGCCGAACTTTGAAGGCCTTTCTTGATTGCTTTCATTAAGTTGCGTCGCTTGAAGCTCCGCTATGGACCGAACCCGGACCGACCATAACCGAACTTTGACCGAACCTGTGACGACCGAGCTATGCGGGTGGGGGTGATCAGAGATCTCTGATGGTTCTAGCACTTATTACGTAGCGCTTGGTGCTGTCACTAGTGCGGGAATTTCTTTCCGGAGTAATGGAGAGTTGTAACTTTCCCGGATGCATTGTTCTGATCGGAGTGTTTCAGAGGGCAGTTCACCAAATACCTGACGGTAGTATTTAGCGAAGCGTCCCAGTTCGTAGAAACCATTCTGCAGGGCAATTTCAGAGACACTGGTTTGCGAGATATCCGCATTCCTCAGGTCCAGATTGGTACGGTACAGCCTCCTGAGTCTCTGAAAGGCGAGTGGTGTCATGCCGAAGGTTTTCCTGAAGGCATACTCGAGGCTTCGCTGGCTGATCCCGGCCTCCTCGCAAAGATCCGGAATGGATCGATGACCGCTGTACTCGTCGAGGAGAAGGTCCAGCGCTCTACTGAGGCCACGTCTGCTCTGCGTTATCCGTGGGCGATAACGGGACCGGTATTGCATACCGACGATCATGGAGAGCGTTTCTGCCAGTTCGAGTTCGAGGGTCTGGATTGCTGCTTCACTGGAAAGGATTTCCGGGTGTGCAGCTGTCTCTTCGAGAAGCTTTACGAGCCTGGTCGCGAGCGAATGCAAATTCTCGGTCGTGCACGACATCCAGTGGTTGGCGGTGATTTTCACGAGATGGTCATACGTCTCATCCGTGAGAACCTTTTTCAGGAACTGCAGATTGATGATCACCATGAGATGTTCCTGACCCTTGTCGAAAATCGCATCTGCCGCGTCCGGCATGGAGACAGGAAACATGTCTGTGATCTCTTCCCTGTCCCAGTACTTCAGCTTGCTACCACGAGATATCGGGAGGCTGAAGACGAATGAATCTGACGGTGACAGCCCGCAGACCTTGAACGCAGATTCGAAACGTTCCCTATAGAGGGTGATGTTGGGGGTGCAGAGATACTCTTTCTGATTGAAGAAGGGTTTGCCATCAAGCGGCTTGACAAGGATTTCCCAAGGGATGGCTTCAACAGCAAATTTCACCATGTCATCCACGCTGTAGGAACCGCGGATGGCGCAGGCACTGGTGTTGTTAGCTTGTGACGTCATTTAGATATCTGCCTGTCGATTTTTTCGGAAATTGCATATTAGACATGGCAGTTCCAACCATACAATGCAGTTACCTGCTTTACATCCAGCACTGCTGGAGGAGTCAATCTCCATGAAGAATAAACCCTCATTGACTGTTCTGGCAATCTCACTGTTGACCAGCATTCCCGCACATGCCATGGATACTGACGGAGCAGTGGCAGGTGCGTTTGATGGACGTCCCTACTCGCCCTATGCCGACCGAGGATTTCCCACCGACGTCTATTTCGGTGATACGCACGTCCACACCCGGGTCTCGGCCGATGCGGCGGGTGGCGGTACCACGCTCGGTCCGCGTGATGCCTACCGTTTCGCACGCGGCGAGCAGGTTATCTCCAACAGTGGCCAGCCGGTCAAGCTCAGCCGTCCGCTGGATTTCTACATGATTACGGATCATTCCGATGGAATGGGCGCCATAACTGACATCATCAAGGGGACCCCCGAGATCCTTGCCGATCCCGTCGGCAGGGAGTTCCACGAGGCGTTCAACAAGGGTGGCCAGGATGCGGCAGACGCCGCATTCCGCCTGACCGGGATGTTTTCACAGGGCAAGGTGCCCGCGGTCATGAACTACCAGCCTGGCAACCCGGCATACCGCCGGGTATGGGACGATCTCATCGAGGCTGCCGAGGAGTTCAACGAGCCACACCATTTTACGACCTTTATCGCCTTCGAGTGGACCTCACTCGTTACCGGCAATAACCTGCACCGCAACGTGATCTTCCGTGACGGCCCATCCCGCGCTGGACAGGTGGAGCCCTACACAACGACCCCACCTGTCGGCAGCCCGGACCCGCGCGATCTCTGGCGCTGGATGCAGGGCTACGAGGACAAGACCGGCGGTGACGTGATCGCCATCCCGCATAACGGAAACCTTTCGAATGGCATGATGTTCGCCTTGCAGGATGATTTCGACGGCGGCAAACCGCTCGATCGTGAATATGCAGAAGCGCGACAGAAGTGGGAACGACTCTACGAGGTGACGCAGAACAAGGGTGACGGCGAGGCGCATCCACTGCTGTCATCGGAAGACGAATTTGCCGATTTCGAAAACTGGGACATGGGCAACCTCGACCTCAGCGTGAAAAAGAGAGCGGACATGCTGCCCGGCGAATATGCGCGCTCCGGACTGAAACGCGGCCTGGAGCTCGAAGCCGAACTCGGCGTCAACCCGTTCAAGTTCGGCATGGTCGGCGCCAGCGACAACCATGTCGGCCTGACCACGGCGGATAACGACAATTTCTTTGGCAAGTTCAAGCAATACGAGCCCAATCCCCATCGCTCCAACCATATCTCCAAAGAGAACAAGGAAAACGGCGCACAGCTCAATAGCTGGCAATACATCACGGCCGGCCTGACCGCGGTCTGGGCGACCGAAAATACGCGTGATGCGATCTTCGATGGCATGGAGAGACGCGAGGTGTACGCCACCACGGGTCCGCGCATCCGTGTCCGCTTTTTTGGAGGTTTCGATTTCACCGCAGACGATGCGAAGCGTCGCGACCTTGCACTTGTCGGCTACTCAGGGGGTGTGCCCATGGGCAGCGACCTGAAGATGGCGCCGGACGGCAAGGCGCCGAGCTTTCTGGTCTACTCCTTGCGCGATCCCATGGGCGCTAACCTCGACCGCATCCAGATCATCAAGGGCTGGCTTGATGCTGACGGCAATGCGCAGGAGAAGGTCTACGATGTCGCCTGGTCGGGTGACCGCAAAATCGATGAAAACGGCAAGCTTCCGCCGGTCGGCGACACGGTCGACCTGTCGATCCCGAGCTGGACCAACACCATCGGCGCGCCCGAGCTTGGCACGGTCTGGACCGACCCGGATTTCGACCCGGCCCTCAAGGCGTTCTATTACGCCCGCGTCATCGAGATCCCGACACCCCGCTGGACAGGCTATGACCGCGTCAAGTTCAAACTCGATCTGCCGAAGGAGATACCGCTGAAAGCACAGGAACGTGCCTATACATCACCGATCTGGTATGCAGCGAAATAGCCCTAAGAGCACACAGGAAGAGATTCAGATGCTGAAGCATGACCTCACCCGGAAGATAGTGGTTTTCGCCATAGCGGCGCTATTCTCGCATGCAGCCGGTGCGGACTCGACAGCCGAGCGTAAGGCTGTCGTCAAGGAGAACCCGCTGAAAGAGGCCTATTTTGGAGAGACCCACGTTCATACCTCCTTTTCGCTCGACGCCTATATCGGCGGTGCACGCCTGACTCCGTTCGACGCCTACCGTTTTGCTAGGGGCGAAGACGTCTCGGTCAACAACGTGCTGCACAACATCGGACGGCCGCTCGATTTCGTCGCCGTCTCCGACCATGCAGAGTTCCTTGGCGAGATGCTGTCGACACAGATCCCGGGAG
>JASFFK010000255.1:0-3664 GCA_050124335.1 Chromatiales bacterium
CGAAGGTAGCTCTCGAAGAGCGTCAGGCGTGCCCCGGCCGGTTTCTGTCCGTCGAGATACTTGCCCGAGAGGACGCCGAAGCCAAGCGGTGAATAGGCCAGCAGACCACACTGCTCGCGCCACGAGATCTCCGCCATACCGACTTCATAGCTGCGGTTCAGCAGGTTGTAGGGGTTCTGGACACTCTGTATGCGGGGCCAGCCGCGCTCTTCGGCAAGCTGCAGGTAGCGCATCGTCCCCCAGGGGGTCTCGTTGGAGATGCCGATGTGGCGCACCTTGCCTGCGCGCACGAAGCCATCGAGCACCTCGAGTGTTTCCTCGATCGGGATCACGTTTTTTTCATCTGCCGGCGTGAATCCCAGTTCCCCGAAGTAGTTGGTGTGCCGCTCGGGCCAGTGGACCTGGTAGAGGTCGATGGCCTCGCATTGCAGGCGCGCAAGGGAAGCATCCAGAGCACGCGTCATGTGACCGGCATCCAGGCGTGGACCGCCACGTATGTGGCTGACAAATTCGCCCGGCCCGGCCACCTTGCTTGCGATGACGAGTCTGTCGCGGTCTGTGCGCCCCTTGAGCCAGTTGCCGATGTAGCTCTCGGTGAGGCCCTGTGTCTCCGCCTTTGGGGGAATGGCATAGAGCTCTGCCGTGTCGATGAAATTGACCCCCTGGTCGACGGCATAATCGAGCTGCCTGTGTGCATCGGCCTGGCTGTTCTGTTCGCCCCATGTCATGGTGCCGAGACAGATCAGGCTCACGTCGATGCCAGTTGTGCCAAGCTTTCTGTATTCCATATTGCTGCCCGGGTTTCTCCAGCGTTGCTCATTTGCTTCTCTAACGGAATGGAAACAAAATGCGCTTTGCAGTGTCATTGATGATTGATGGTGCCGTGTTGCGCCACCGGAATGCAAGAACGATAACATCCGTCACATGCGTGACCAACGAAAAGGAAACAGCATGATTAGAAAAGCTTTGTGGTTTGCTCTCCTGTTGCTTGCAGCAGGAAGCACTGCGGCATCCGAGGTCCACGAATTCATGCTCGATAATGGTATGAAAGTCCTCGTCAAGGAAGACCACCGTGCCCCCATTGCGGTCTCCCAGGTGTGGTACAAGGTCGGAGCCAGCTACGAGCCGCGAGGTCTGACCGGTGTCTCGCATGTCCTTGAACATATGATGTTCAAGGGGACAAAGAATCTTGGGCCCAACGAGTTCTCGCAGATCATCGCGGAAAACGGGGGCAAGGAGAACGCCTTCACCGGCCGTGATTACACAGCCTATTTCCAGACCCTTGCATCCGACAGGCTGCCGGTTGCGTTCGAACTCGAGGCAGACCGCATGGAGAACCTCCTGCTCGACGAGAAAGAGTTCCAGAAAGAGCGCCAGGTCGTTATCGAGGAGAGGCGCATGCGCACCGATGACAAGCCGACGGCCATGACCTACGAGCAGTTCAACGCCACGGCCTACCGGGTGCTGCCATACCGCAATCCGGTGATTGGCTGGCGCAGCGATCTGGAAAACCTCGAGCTCGAGGATCTCAGCGACTGGTACAGCCGCTTCTATGCTCCGAACAATGCCCTGCTCGTCGTTGTCGGTGATGTTGATCCAGACGAGATCCATGCGATGGCACGCGAGACCTTTGGCAAGGTAAAGCGGCGAGAGGTCTACAACATCAAGCCGGCAACAGAACCTGAACAGCGTGGCCTGACACGGTTGCAGGTCAAGGCACCAGCGAGGAAACCCTATCTCATCATGGGCTACAAGACGCCGACCATCACGAGTGCCGAGGTGGAGTGGGAGCCCTACGCACTCGAAATTGCCGCAGCCGTGCTCGATGGTGGCGACAGCGCTCGCCTGAGTCGCTCGCTGATTCGCGGCAACCGCATTGCCGCCAGTGCCAGCGCCTGGTATGACTCGACCACGCGCCTTTCCGGCATGATGGTTTTCAACGGAACTCCCAACGAGGGCAAGAATGTCAAGGATCTCGAAAAGGCGCTGCTCTCGGAGATCGAGAAGCTGAAGAACGAACCGATCGCGGCGAAGGAACTCAAGCGCATCATCACCCAGACCGTCGCATCCAAGGTCTACGAACTCGATTCGGTCTATTACCAGGCCATGCAGATCGGCCTGCTCGAGACAGTCGGCCTTGACTGGCAACTCGCAGACACCATCGTCGACAAGCTCAAGGCAGTGACGCCGGAGCAGGTGCAGGCGGTGGCAAAGAAATACTTCGTGCCCGACAACCTGACTGTTGCCGTTCTCGAGCCGCAGTCCATGGGGCAGGATGAGACGACTGCGCTGAACGGCAACGGAGGTGATGCGGATGTTCGCTAGAGCCATCTTGCTTTCGGTCGCCTTGCTGCTGTTCGCAGTACAGGCGCATGCAGGGCCCCGGATCCAGACCTGGGAAACATCAAACGGCGCAAAGGTCATGTTCGTCGAGGCGCCGGCCATTCCGATGCTGGACATACGGTTGGTCTTCAATGCAGGTAGTGCGAGGGATGGTTCCTTGCCCGGGCTTGCGCTCATGACGAATATGCTGCTGAACGATGGTGCCGGCGACCTTTCGGCTGATCAGCTGGCCGAGGGGTTCGAGAGCCTTGGTGCCCAGTTCGGAACCAGCTCGCTTCGCGACATGGCGATCGTGACACTGCGGACGCTGAGCGATGACGAGGTTCAGCGGCAGAGTCTCGCGCTACTCCAGCAGGTGCTCACGAGCCCGACATTCGCCGGCGACGAGATCGAGCGACGCCGCCTGCAGATGCAGGTCGCTCTCGAGAAGCAGAAGGAGTCACCATCCGCTACAGCGAAGATCAACTTCTTCAGGATGCTCTACGGTGACCATCCCTATGCCCACGATCCCGGGGGCAATGAGCAGAGCATCGAGGCCATGACGCGCGAGGATATTGTTGCCTTCTTCAAGCGCTACTACGTCGCCAGCAACACTGTTATCGCTCTTGTTGGTGCGATTGATCGCAAGCGGGCCGAAGAGATCGCCGAAGAGCTGACTCGCGATATGCCTGCCGGGGAGAAGGCGCCGTCCTTGCCGAAGGTCGCCCTGTCGGAAAAGGGTGAGGAGCTGGCAGTGAATTTTCCCTCGAGCCAGACACACATCTACATGGGGCAGCCCGTTATGGCGCGCGGTGATGAGGACTTTTTCCCGCTCTATGTCGGCAACCACATGCTTGGCGGCAGCGGCCTCGTCTCGATGCTCAGTGAGCAGGTGCGTGAGAATCGCGGGCTGGCCTACAGTGTCTACAGCTATTTCAGCCAGATGCAGAACAAGGGGCCATTCGTGTTCAATGCACAGACGCGAACGGACAGGGCTCACGAGACCCTGGCAGTCATTCGCCAGACGCTGGAGGGCTTCATGAAGGACGGGCCTGACGAGGATCGCCTGACAGCGGCAAGGAAGAACATCACGGGCAGTTTTCCGTTACAGACCTCATCCAACGCCAACATCGTGGAATACATCGCGATGATGGGGTTCTATGACTATCCACTCGACTATCTCGACACCTTCATCGACAAGGTCAACGCGGTCACCGCAGAGGATATCCGCGATGCCTTCCGCAGGCGCGTGAATCCAGATGCCTTTCTCGTCGTCACTGTCGGCAAGAAAGACACCTGATGTCGCGTCAGGCTGGCGGCAACCGCGTCAGGATCATCAGCG
>JASFFK010000256.1:0-3654 GCA_050124335.1 Chromatiales bacterium
CGGCTAGGGAGTCCCCGCCTGGAGGGGCCGAAAACTGGCCGTACGTGACAGAGATCCTGGCGGTATTCCTTGGGTTTGGCCTGATGTTCGCCAATACTGCCCTGATTATCCCCCGGGGTGGCTGTTGTGGTGGCCCGGTGGTGCGGCGGCAGGCATCTTTATCGCAACACGACATCACCTACGCCCTGGCAATATTCGCGGCACTTAAAGGCTTACCGCAGAAAGATGTCGTCAAGCACCTGAAGAAGTCACTGCGTGGGCATTTCAAGCAGGCATTACGCGAAGTGGAAGGACGCTACAGGCTCCGACTGCAGGAGATCGAGCACTACTACAAATAGAAGCTGCTTTGTAATTCTTCGGTCCGGGGCTCAAGTCCCTGATGGCCCGCTACATAGATCTATCTTCAAAAGAGCGGCTCCCAGGAAATTATGGGCCGTTTTCTTTTGGAGGCACCAGGGGACTAAGCATTTCGTGGAGTCCTTTGCTGATTTTTCAGGGGATGAGGAGCCGGAAAACTCGAATCTCGGGAAGCCGGCATGGAGGAGAGCGTCCTGACCGCGTGAGGCTCAGGATTTATCAGGGGGTTACTGAATCACACACTGTAGGACCTGTTCCGCTTTTAACTTTAGACATCCCTTGAAGACTTTGCTCTGGTCGATCCGTCAACACTCATTAATGAAGTAGTTGAGAAATATCAATCCTTTCTGCTTATTAGTGAAATCCCCCAACTGACTCGATACACACAGCACCTGGTGGGCTATATGTACCAGTAAGAAGAAGGAAAATTTCAGGTTCAGGGTTTATGGGATTGTATCTCATAACCGGAACAGTAATAACGCCTATTAGGGAGCGGCTGTTATGAACACTAAAGTATTTGACATTGCAATTAACTTTACCAGGAGCCTGGTGACACTGGGCTTCATATTATTTTCCACCATTGCTGTAATCGGCTGTAGTAGCGGAGATGGCAATGGGGGTTTGTCCGACAGCAGCCAATGTGACATTCCATTTGAAGCAAACCTGGACTCCTATACCCGTATCGGTGGCGCTGCTACATCGGTCGCTCTGGTCGATGA
Source organism: Chromatiales bacterium (assembly GCA_050124335.1). GTDB lineage: Bacteria > Pseudomonadota > Gammaproteobacteria > Chromatiales > Chromatiaceae > Sva-25. Next base: position 1,077 of record JASFFK010000256.1, read on the forward strand.
AAATGGCACGAACTGGACGCTTTTCAACGTTGCCAACGAACTACGTGCAACGCAGGTAGGCATGGCAGCCGGTATCATGCACTCGGTCGAGGTAGAAGGGTATATCCGAGATATTGAAGTCGTGACCTATCCGCCAGTAGGCGGTATCCGTTATGCCTTACTGGCCATGGGATCGGAAGGCATCGCAGTCGTTGATCTGACCGATCTGGCCAACATGCAGCAGGTCAGTCGCATCGGCGTCAACTATTACCAGGATGGACTCATCATGACGGAAGGCGGCGGCGCCATTATTGGTGATGATGAAGATCCCCTGGTCATCGCCAGTGACCGCGGCACCATCAGTTCACTCGCTGTCTACGACAGTGATCCTGCGAGTGACGAGGATCCGCTGCAGCTACTGATTGCGAATGAAGACTACGGTCTTCACAAGACACTCTTGAGCAATCTTATCGTCGGCCCTGAACTGGATGAGGACGGCACAACACTACTGATCGACCAGGAGAAATTTATCCTGCAGTACGCAGGTGAAAACCCCTGGGGCTCACCCACCGACCTGACGCTGCACAATGGCAAGCTCTTCGTGGCCATGGGTTATCTGGGAATGGGCATCTTCGACCCTGAAACACTCGAGCAGGTTGGTCGATACAACCTCTACACCGATGCCACTGTCAAAGAGGACTGGTACATCGACCTGGACGTCAGCGCTGTGGTACAGGGGGATGAATATCTCGATGACTTCACGCTCATGCCCAATTACCTGCAGGCCAACTTCGAGATAGAGCAGATCTGGAAGGGTGATTATGATTGCTCTGCCTTCGAGTTCATCTACGAATGCGCCCCATGGGCGAACTTCGATCGCTACGGCCGCGAGTATTACAAAGCCCGCAAGGTCGATGTGGCGACTTTCAATGAAGGCGAACCTGATGAGAAAACATATGCATACATCGCGTATGGCCTGGCAGGCCTTGTCGCCGTCGATGTAACCGGTTATGACAGTGCAACACCACCCATTAATGCTGCCGCGAACGAATGGGGTGATTTCCTGTTCGCATCCTACCTTGGTTATGTGCCAGGGGTTCCTGCCAATGGTCCGGACACCCCGACTGGTACAGAGTCCAGCAGTCTCTTCCCGCATCTCGGCTGGGGCATGCTGAAAGAAGCCGGCGTTGTCGATGTAGACGTGAAGCAACATGAAGACGGCACCGCAGAGGCCTATTTCTCAGACCACTTTGCCGGCCTGGTTGTCATGAGCGGTGCTGAAGACCCTGCTGCCAACTGGCGACAGGCCGGAGCACCATTTGATAATGATGATCAGGGTGTGCTTGGCGACCACTGGCCAGATTACGAATTCGTAACCTCGTATGACATGACCGGTGCGAGTGAACACGAAACCCTGCCGGCATGGATGAGTGACTCAAGTGGTCCTGATCTGCTGGCAACCGGGGAAGTCAGTGGTCATGGAAACGCGCTATCACTGCTACCCGATATGGAAGTTTCTGCTCTGGGCCAGATTGACGTTGTCCTGACCTCGGGTGCGGGTGGTGTCAATTTTCTTGATATCAATGATCTCGACCCAGCGACGGATCCTGCCCTCTCCTTTAAACTTCAGGTTCGCCTGGCATCAACTGATGAAATTGGTGCAGATGCCGATGGATTGCCATCACAGGCTATCGCCATCGGTCATACTGAAGGTGTGGATTCATTCCGTAGCTTGTTGTTCGTAGCGGACGGCCCTCACGGTTTGTCCGTATGGAAGGTCGCGGATGAAGATTGCATCCCTACCGACGATGTTGGCCTGGTTGCCAATACGCTGCAAGATGAGTATGCAGTCACAAACTCCTCCGGTGAGACTGTTTACCCGACACCGCATGCATTCGATGTCGTGCTGGATACAGAGGCTCAGAAGGCGATGGTCCTGTCACAGAGCCTGGGTCTGCGGCTGGTCAGTACCACCGAAGTAGAGGCTGGCCAGGCAGATGTAGGTTCGCCACTCCTGTTAAAACCTGAATATCCTGACGATATCTTTGAGCACAATGTCGATGAAGGCAATGTGGACTCACAACTGATCAATCGTCAGGACCATGCCTATGACGTAGTCGTCAGGGATAACCTGGCATTTGTAGCGGATGGTAGCAGCGGTGTAACCGTCTACGACCTGAACACTGTCCCTGATTACGTCACACCAACAGGTGATCACATCGTCGGCACCATTGGGGCAGACACAGGGAATCCCCTGCTGGGCCGTGCCACCAGCCTGAAACTCTGGAACGATGAGGAAACCGGCGAGTCCTACGCCTTCGTGGCCGCAGGTCATGCCGGTATCGCCGTGGTGAACATCACCAATATCACCAATAGTGCGCTCCCACGAGATGAACGCATGACACTGGTGAAGATCTTCGAACCCATCAAGATGGAAGATGACAAGGTGGGAAAAGCGGATGGTCGCAGTGTTGATGTCCAGATTGTCGATGACCACGCCTTCTTCACCTATGACAGTTTCGGTGTAGTCTCATATGCGATTGCTGATCTGATCGAACCGGTACCCGCTGGTGTCGAACCCACAGACCTGTGGCGCAAG
>JASFFK010000257.1:0-3650 GCA_050124335.1 Chromatiales bacterium
TATTGAAACTAGAAGCAGAGAAAGAGAGGAGAGGGTAATGGCACCGGATAACGTAAAAGAGCGTCTGCAGCATGCATACCAGAGCTTCCTGGACAGTGTCGAGGAGTTCTACGACAAGGAGAAAGAGGATATCGGCGAGGCCGTGGCCCATGCGCGTGAACGTCTGCATGAGATCGAGGATCTGACAGCGGAGGAGGCAGAGGAAGTCACCCGGCACTTCATCGAGAACATGACCGATATCGGCGAGCAGATGGGAGAGCTGCGCGAGGGGGTTCGCGATGCCATCAGGCTCGACACCATGTACATCACGACCGGTATCCTCGAGCGCCTGATCAAGGTCGCCGACAAGACCACGGTCGGACTCATGGAACTCAACGAGGAGATGGCCCGTCGCATCATCGAGAAAGAGGGCGAGGCAGGGGACGACGACTCACCCGCGGAGAAGTGACATGTTCACGGAAATTCCAGTCAATGCATCACACCTCTACGCGTTCACTGCGAGCGGCAAACTCACTGAAGCCGATTATAAGAAGTTCCTGCCGCGCCTCGAGGAGATTCTCGAGAAGCACAAGCCGGTCTCCCTGCTGATACGCCTCGAGGACTTCAGCGGCTGGGAGCCGAAAGCCGCGTGGGAAGACATGAAGTTCGGCATGCAGCACCAGGGCGATTTCGAACGCATCGCCGTCGTCGGCGAGAGTGCGCTCGAGCAGTGGATGACAGTCATCGGCAAGGCATTTGTCGATGCCGAACTGCAGTACTTCGACAGCAAGCAGCTCCAGGATGCCTGGGAGTGGTTATTGCAAAGCACCAACAGGGCCGAACGTGACGAATACACCGGTTATCGCAATATCCTCGTCCCTGTCGATTTTTCTGCGCATACCGAACGCGTCGTGCGACGCGCACTCGAGGCAGCCGGCAAGCGACATGCCAATGTCACCCTGCTGCACGTGGTCGATGACATCCTCATGCCGGGAGAGTTCTACGATATCGCGCTCGATCTCGAGCTTGAGAAGAAGCAGCATGAGGTCGCGCACTCCCGGATGAAGAAATTGCACGGCAGTTTCGACTACGACAGGCTCGCCACGGAGGTCCTCAGCGGTAATCCTGCCTCCACCATCATCAACTACGCAGACGAACATGACATGGATCTCGTCGTGATCGGCTCCCATGGCCGGCGCGGCGTCGAGCGGTTGCTCGGATCGGTCGTCAATCGCGTCATGCAGCATGCAGTCAGCGATGTCTTGATGGTCCGGTTGTAGCCGGGATGACATGACGGGAAAGGTTGGATACGTGCTTCGTGACGGTTTCCAGCATGCAGCATGACTGTCTCGTCTCTTTACAACCGCTATGACCGGTATAGCGGGTAACTTCTTCAGACTCCAGTGGCAGGCATCCGGGCAGGGTGTTGCATTACCGTCTATTGTCGAGACATTGCGAGTCCGGATGGATTCAGTTACTGCATATGAGGGCGAGCAGCCTTGAAATATGATCTTGAGGAGTTGGCGTCGATCGATGACCGTCTTGAGGCCATTATCGAACATATACTGCTGCTGGAACTGAGATACACCGACGAGATCAATGCCGTGCATCCCTCCTGTCGCAAGAGCGCGACGAATCTCGTGCATTACCTTGGCTTGCGCAGTTTCGATATCGCCAGTTTGCAGAAGCACCTCATCAGGCTTGGCCTGCCATCGCTTGCAAACATAGAGCCTCACGTGCTCTCGAGTCTGCTGGGAGTTCGTAACCTCATCAACTGCCTGCTTGGCAAGCCTGCCAGAGAACATCGAAAGGGCATCGTTACGATCAAACAGAGCGGGAAGATTCTCGACAGGAATTCCCGACAGCTTTTCGGATACAGGTCCAAGAAACGGCGCACACGCATCATGGTGACACTGCCATTATCGGCAGCTGAAGACAAAAGCTTTGTGCGACGGCTCCTGAAATCCGGGATGAACAGTGCGCGTGTTAACTGCGCCCACGATACTCAGGCCGAATGGAAAAAGATGGTGAACAATGTGCACCACGCCAGTCGAAAGCTGGATAAGCGCTGTCGTATCATGATGGACCTTGCTGGTCCGAAATTGCGTACTGGTCCGATGCAGCCTGGTCCAAAGGTCATTCATATTCGGCCAGAGCGCGACCTGACCGGAAATATTCTCGGTCCCGTGAAGGTCTGGATCGCACCGGCAGGATCTGCACCCCCGGATGCGCCGGACCTGATATTCATTCCGGTCTCAACGGAGTGGTTTGCGCATGTCAAGCGCGGCGACCTCATCAAATTCAGGGATACGCGAGGCAAGTCCCGCCAGATTCTTGTCGGTGGCCGCAAGGGACTGGGTCGCTGGGGTTATTGTGGTAACTCGGCCTGGCTTGAAACCGGCACTCGCCTGAGACTGTTTCATCCTGATGGACGCGAGAAGCAAGCTGACAATGTCGGTGAGCTGTTGCCTCTGGAGCAGTTCATCACTTTGCATCCGGGTGACAACCTGATTCTGCATGCAGATGAACGGTCGGGTGAAGCTGCAAGGCTCGATCGGAATGGCCAGGTGCTCGAGCCGGCGCACATTGCATGTACCTTGCCTGAGGTCTTCTGTGCAGTGCAGTCCGGAGAGCCAATCATGTTCAACGACGGCAAGATCGAGGGTGTTATCCGCGAGGTCAATCCGGATGCGCTACGGGTGGAGATTACCAGTGCCAGGGATGCCGGCAGCAAGCTCCGCGCAGACAAGGGCATCAACCTGCCGAAGAGTCACCTCTCGATCGATCTGCTGACCCGAAAGGATCAGAACGATCTCGATTTTGTCTGCGAGCATGCCGATGCGGTCAATATCTCATTCATCAACAGTGCAGCGGATATACGCTCCCTGCTCCGGGAACTCGACAGGCGAAAGGCAAAGGTCGGCATCATCCTGAAGATCGAAACCCGCAACGGGTTCCGCAATCTGCCGCGCATCCTGCTGACCGCGATGCAGCGCTATCCGGTCGGCGTCATGGTTGCGCGCGGGGATCTTGCAATCGAGGCAGGGTGGAAGAATTTTGCCTCCATTCAGGAAGAGATTGTGCGTATCTGCGAGGCGGCGCATGTCCCCGACATCTGGGCGACACAGGTACTGGAAAATCTCGCGAAGAAGGGGACGCCGACACGTGCGGAGATCACGGACGCCGCGGTCGCCCAGCGCGCGGAGTGTGTCATGCTCAACAAGGGCTTTTATCTCGAGAAGGCTGTCGTCATGCTGGACAAGATACTCAGGCGCATGCAGTTCTTCCGGGAGCGGCAGGAAGTGATGCTGCCCGTGCTCGATGGCGCTGACGAGCTGCGGTTGTCACACCGGAAATACGACATCGGTGACTGATGGCGGGTGTTCCGATGGTCATGCAACCATGGTCGCTTGCTGCTGCACTGCGATCAGGATTGCGACTTGATACAATTCACAGCCTTTCAGCGACAGCCCGATACTCCCGATGAGTGAAATCCTCTTCCTTAACATCAGCGGTCCGGACCACCCGGGCATCACTGCCTCTTTCACGCAGGCGCTCGCGCGCCATTCCGTCAACATCCTGGATATCGACCAGGCAGTCACGCATGACTTCCTGAGCCTGGGCATGTCGCTCGAGATCCCGGAGGGGGAGAGCGCCTCACCGATCCTCGA
>JASFFK010000258.1:0-3635 GCA_050124335.1 Chromatiales bacterium
ACGGAAATCGAACAGCGCAAACTCGAGCTGGCGCATCATCTGCATCGCTGACTGGAAATTCTTCGCTGCGATCATGCGTTCGTAGAGATCGTCCGGAATCTCCTCGCCGGTCTCGTAGTGGCCGGAAACAACCTCAAGCGCCTCCCGCTCCCAGCACCAGTTCTCGAGGAACTGGCTCGGCAGCTCGACCGCGTCCCAGGCGACGCCGTTGATGCCGGCCACACCGGGATAGTCGATGCGCGTCAGCATATGGTGCAGGCCGTGGCCGAATTCGTGGAACAGGGTCTCGACCTCGTCATGGGTCAGCAGCGCAGGCTTGTCGCCGACCGGCGGGGAGAAGTTGCAGGTGAGGTAGGCAACGGGCGTCTGCATGTAGTCGGCCGTCCGAAAACGCACCGCACACTCGTCCATCCAGGCCCCGCCGCGTTTCTTCGGCCGGGCGTAGAGATCCAGGTAGAACTGGCCGATGAGCTCGCCAGCGTCAGTGTCACGGATTTCGTAGAACAGCACGTCAGGATGCCAGGTATCCACACCGTCGGTCTGCCGGATGGACACATCGAAGAGGCGGCTGACAACATCGAACATGCCCTGCACGACCATCTGCTGCGGGAAGTAGGGCTTCAGCTCTTCCTGGCTGATGTTGTAGCGCGCCTGGCGCAGTTTCTCCGAATAGTAGGCGACATCCCACGCCTGGAGGCTGTCGACACCGTGCTTGTCACGCGCCCAGGTTTCGAGCTCGGCAAACTCCTGCTCGGCCTGCGGCTTGGAGCGCCGCGCCAGGTCGTTCAGGAAGTCGAGCACCTGTTGCGGACTCTCGGCCATTTTCTTGGCCAGTGAACGCTCGGCATAATTTGAAAAACCGAGCAGAATCGCCGCTTCGTGTCGCAAGGCCAGGATCTCGTCCATGAGCACGCTGTTGTCGTACTCGCCTGCATTCGGGCCCTGGTCAGAGGCGCGCGTCGAGTAGGCGCGATACATCTCGTAGCGAAGGTCCCGGTTGTCGGCATAGGTCATGACAGGGTAATAGGACGGAAACTCGAGCGTCAGCAACCAGCCATCCATATCCCGCTGCTGCGCTGTTTGCCTGGCGAGATCCAGTGCGGAAGGCGGCAGGCCGGCGAGCTCTGATTCATCTGTGATCTGCTTCGTCCAGGCATGGGTCGCATCGAGCAGGTTCTCACTGAACTTGCTGGTGAGCGTGGAGAGTCGCTCGCTGATCTCCTTGTAGCGCTGTTTTTGTGCCGGCGGCAGGTCGACGCCGGAGAGATGGAAATCACGCAGGATGTTTTCGAGCATCTTTTTCTGCGCAGCGTCGAGTGATCTGTCACTCTCCTGTACGGCTTTGTAGGCGCGGTAGAGATCGGCGTTCTGACCCATCTCAGTCGCGTAGGCCGAGAGCTTCGGCAGGCAGGCATTGTAGGCCTCGCGCAACTCGTCGCTGTTGACGACCGAGTTCATGTGGCTGACCGGCGACCAGGCCCGGTTCAGACGGTCGTCGAGTCTTTCGATGGGCTCGACAAAGTTCTTCCAGTCCGGCTTGTCGACACTCTGCAGCAGCTGCCGGATCTCGTCGCGGTTCTGCTGCAGCAACGTATCGACCGCGGGCACGACGTGCTCCGGCTTGATACGGCTGAAAGGCGGCAATGTAAATTCCTCGAGGAGCGGATTATCGGCCATGGTTGTACTCATGCGCTTGTTAACAGGATGACTTTACCAAATCGGATGCTTCGTATTTCAAGACAATTGGCAACAAATTCAAGCGGATTGAATCCGGGGTAATTGCCTGGTTACCACGAAGAACACCAAGGCAGGGGTGTTGGTACTGGAACGGAATTGGTCTCTGCAGGTTAGTATCCAGACACCCTCGCAGAGAGTCAGTCCTACTGATGTACCTACCTCCGATTTAATGCGGGCATTTCGACTCGATGATCTTCGTGTACTTGGTGTTCTTTGTGGTAGAAAAATCATCTCGGGCCACCCTGCTGTACGACCTACACCCCCCCATCAAAGCCGTTCTGACGCCATGCTTCGTAGAGGATGACCGCGACACTGTTAGCGAGATTCAGGCTGCGACTTTCTGGCAACATCGGGATGCGGATGCACTGCTCCGACGGAAGGCTGCCGAGTATTTCTGCAGGCAGCCCCCGTGACTCGGGGCCGAACAGCAGGTAATCACCCGGGGCAAAGCGTGCGTCGGTGTAGCGGGTCGCGGCCTTGGTCGTACAGGCGAAAATCCGCCCCGCGCAGGCACTTTCTCGCCAGCTTTCAAAATCGACGTGTTCCTTTACAGCGGCATATTCGTGATAATCCAGCCCTGCACGCCGCATGCGCTTGTCGTCAAGATCGAACGCGACCGGATGAATCAGGTGCAGACTGCTGCCGGTATTGGCGCAAAGGCGTATGATATTGCCGGTATTCGGCGGAATTTCCGGCTGATAGAGCACGACACGAAACATAGATAATGACCTCGGAAACCAACAACCCGCTTGCCGTCGAGTTTTGCGGCATGCACTTCCAGACCCCGCTGGTGCTGCTCTCGGGCTGCGTCGGATTCGGGGAAGAGTATACCCGTGTCGAGGGCTATTCGAACGCCGATGTCGGCGCTGTCTGTCTCAAGGGCACGACCGGCGAGAAGCGACTTGGCAACGCACCGCACCGCATCTACGAAACCCCGGCCGGCATGCTCAACGCCATCGGCCTGCAGAACCCCGGTGTTCACAAGGTTGTCGACGAGATCCTGCCGACGCTCGATTTCAGCGAGACACGCTTTATTGCCAATGTTTCAGGCTCGACAATCGAGGAATACGAGGACGTCACGCGCAAGTTCGATGATTCGCCCATCGACGCCATCGAGATCAATATCTCCTGCCCCAATGTCAAGGAGGGCGGTGTCGCATTTGGCAATGACCCCGAGATGTCAGCACGTGTCGTCGAGGCCTGTCGCCGTGTCACCGACAAGCCACTCATCACGAAACTCTCGCCGAACCAGACAGACATCCAGCGGAATGCGCGACTCTGCATCGAGGCGGGAAGCGACGCATTTGCGGTCATCAACACCCTCATGGGCATGGCGATTGACATCGAATCACGCAGCCCCGTCATCGGGAACAACCAGGGAGGTCTCTCGGGGCCTGCCATCAAGCCGGTCGCACTGCTCAAGACACACCAGGTTTACCAGGTGTGCCGCGATCACGGCATACCGATCATCGGGCAGGGCGGTGTCACCACACCGAACGATGCGATTGAGTTCCTGATCGCGGGCGCATCGGCCGTCGGTATTGGCACGGCGCTCTTCTACGACCCGCTGATTTGCCGCAAAATCAACGACGGCATCCGTGATTACCTGCAGCGCCATGAAATCCCGACCGTCGGGGAACTGACGGGAACACTGGCGCTGAACAGTCCGCCACAGCGCGGTTGCGGTTGCTGACGAGAGAGCCTTGACCACGAAGGACACAAAGCACTCGGAGATGTCATCGCGCCAGGTAGCAGGCTGGCTGGCCAGTCTGGCGTCATATCGACGTCACTGTCGTCTCGGGAAAGGGGACAGAGTAAGAACTCTTTCAATCCCCGGCGATTCACAGACAGGGCGGACGAGTTTATACTCTCACCCCAAACTACTGCGGAAAGATGCT
>JASFFK010000259.1:0-3633 GCA_050124335.1 Chromatiales bacterium
TCCCAGATTCACAGCCGCGCTGCTTGCCTGCTCCGCCATGGTGCTGATCGGCTCAGGCCTGATGGTCCCGGTTCATGCCGAAAAGCAGCTGCCCGCATCGACGAGCGCCACTTCACCCGCAATACTGAGCGGCAAGGTCACCGATGTGAGAAACGCGATGGGTTATACCTATGCTGAAGTCGACACCGGCCTGAAAAAGGTCTGGGTTGCCGGACCCTCGACCGAGCTGAAAGCAGGTGACACCGTCTCTTTTTCGACAGTGATGCCAATGCAGAATTTCCACAGCAAGTCGCTGGATCGTGACTTCGACGTGCTCTATTTCATCGACGCGTTCACGAATGAGAAAGGTGAGCCGATGGGGATGGCCGGGCAGAGGGATATGTCGGACAAGCAGCCAGCCATGGATAAAGCACCGGCACCGGCCGAGGCGATCGGCAAGCTCGATGGCGGACAGACGATTGCCGAGATACAGGAGAAGAGAGAAGCGCTCAGGGATCAGACCGTGCGGGTGCGCGGCGAGGTCACCAGGTTCAATGCCGGCATCATGGGAAAGAACTGGCTGCATATCCGCGACAGCAGCACCAGCGACGATCTGACTGCAACAACCGACAGCATGGTTGCCACGGGAGAGATTGTCATTGTCGAAGGCATGCTTCAACTCGACCAGGATTTCGGCTACGGCTATGTTTATCCACTGATCGTGCAAGACGCCATCATTACCAAAGAGTAGGCAACCGGACCGATCGGACATGGTCTCCAGTGAAGACGAAAGGATCGATTGCGGGACATGCGATGCCTGTTGTTGCCGCCTCGAGGTGTTGCTCATCTCCGAGACGGGTGTTCCCGAGGAGTTCATCCAGATCGACAAGTGGGGCGGAATGACCCTTGCGCGGCTGGAGGACGGCTGGTGTGCCGCGCTCGACCGTGAAAGCATGGCCTGTACCATCTATGACCAGAGGCCGCTGGTCTGTCGACAGTTCGAAACGGGAAGCGACGAGTGCCTCGTCGAACGTGGCTGCATCGGCAGGCATCGGGATAGATTCACGTCTGGTTAAAGGTGTCAGCGGTTAAAGGGGCAGTACCCATAAGCCATAAAACACCTGAAAACAGTATGATGGATTACACCCGACGACGGTCGATGACTTCCACTCCCGGTCTTTTCCGCCGCGGTTGGCCGACTATGGTCGCCGCCTCCTTCTCAATCTTCTCCAGGAATTGATCATTGCCGAATGGCATTTCAGTCCGAAGAGCCGCAAGCAATATAGAGCGGCACCCGCAATTCAAACAACTGACTATCATCGTCGCCGATGCAACCGCACTAATCCCCTCGCAAAGGCTGTTCGGGTAACAAATCAAGACGCCTGCCTTTACAGGTGACCGACGATTTTCGGCCGTCGATGATACCGGGGATCGATTCGCAACGAGGATAGTTCGAAAAAAACAAATTCAAGGCTTTGATAATTCGAATTATCCATCAGGGGATTTTGAGTACTCTCTACCTTGGTCTCAATCATCATGCGGGCTGCCAGTAAAGTACGTTGACGGATTTTTGCCAATGCGTCTTCCTGGCAACTATGAGGAAAAGTCCATGTTGAAGTACACCGCAATCCCCGCTGTCTTCGCGATGGCAGCGTTTTTCCATCCAGGCCTTGTGGCGGCAGCCAAGAGCGCCTCTGAGACCCGGACCAACATGCTGGCGACACAGCCCGAGCCGGGCGACTGGGCGGCCATGACTCTCTGCAGGACCAACAGTGTTTCAGATGACCCGGTTGCAGACGCAGGCGCACATCCGGCGGGAACGCCATTCACCGTTGACTACATGACGGCCAACGGGGATTTTTTCTCATTGAAACGGTTATTCGCCTGTACCAGCCACATACATCGCACGCGGATCAGCTGATCCACAATGGCTTTCGCTGAATCGGCATGGAGGGTACTCCGCTCCGGGACAGAAAACCAGTAGCGGATCAGAAATAGGCCAGGTACCGAACCACCACGACAACCTGCAGTTCCAAAGCCGCCTCGCTCACGCGCTTGTCAGATGAACCCGTGGGAGGTACAGGTTCTTCATCGATCGCATTTATTAGAGATCGCTGATATTGCAAAGCATTTTGACTCTTTTGTCGCCAGCTTTTATAGTGATCACCCTGAAAATAATAAGGACTTTGCGTCACGCGGAAGTCTTCTGTTTGCATGAATATCTGTGCAGCAGACTCTGTACCAATACCGAGGGGATGGACCATTCTCTTTCCGTCTCCCCACAAGGTAGGATCTGGCTTCCAGGCCAGCAATAGAAAAAATCCAAAGGAGACAATCCTATGTTCAGAAGAAAAACGGTTGCTATGCTGTTGGGCTCAGGCCTGATGCTGGGCGCAACTGCGCTGTCCGCAGCGCCCACGGGCCAGATGCTTGCGGATACCTGCGCGGGCTGTCATGGCACGGACGGTGCCAGCACTGGCCCTGCGACACCAAGCATAGCCGGTAATGCTGCCATCTATATCGTCGACGCCATGAATGCATACAAGAGTGGTGATCGTCACGGTACCATCATGGGTCGTATTGCCAAGGGTTACAGCGACGAGGAAATCGAGGCCATGGCCGAAGTCATTGCTTCCTGGCCTGTCCACAAGACCGACCAGCAGTTCGATGCAGACAAGGTTGCCATGGGCGCAGAGGTCTATGAAGATGGCTGCGTCAAATGCCACGATGAAAAAGGTTCACTGGCTGATGATGAAGCCGGCATCCTTTACAGCCAGTGGTATCCTTACCTGACTTACTCCATCGAGGACTTCAAGGCAGGTCATCGGGAAATGCCGAAGAAGATGAGAAAAGTGGTCGAGAAGCTCAGTGATGAGCAGCTCGATGCCGTGAATCAATTCTTCGCAAGCCAGAAGTAAGGGGGATCACAATGAGCAAATTTTCACGTCGCGATTTCGTCAAAATCGTGGGCAGCACTGCTGCAGCAACAGCTATCGGTCTGCCTGCATTCACGGCTGCGGCCGGTTCCAAGAAGGTCGTCATTGTCGGTGGCGGCACGGCCGGCGCAACAGCTGCCAAATACATCAAGCGTGGCGATGCATCCATCGATGTCACAGTCATCGAGCCTAACAAGGATTACTACACCTGCTATCTCAGCAACGAAGTGCTCGGCGGTGGCCGCAAGCTGGAAAGCATCAAGTTCGGCTATGACGGACTCAAGGGGCATGGTGTCAATGTCGTGCATGATATGGTCACGGCGATCGATCCTGCCGCGAAGAAAGTCACCACTGCCGGTGGAGATACCTTCGACTATGACCGCTGCATCGTTGCACCAGGTATCTCGCTGCGCTACGACACCATCGAAGGTTACAGTGAAGAAGCCGCAGAGATCATGCCGCATGCCTGGAAGGCCGGTGCCCAGACTGCACTGTTGCGCAAACAGCTGGAAGCCATGCCCGACGGTGGTACTGTCGTCATGGCGCCTCCACCCAACCCTTTCCGTTGTCCTCCCGGGCCATACGAGCGCGCCTGTCAGATCGGCATGTACCTGAAGGCGAACAAGCCCAAGTCGAAGATCCTGATCCTCGACGCGAAAGCGAAGTTCTCCAAGCAGAAGCTCTTCATGCAGGCGTTCGAAAAGCACTATGCCGGCAT
>JASFFK010000260.1:0-3631 GCA_050124335.1 Chromatiales bacterium
ACACGGGTCCATGTTGCCTTGCAGCGCCACGCGGTCGCCGACCTGCCTGCGTGCCTCGCCGATGTCGATCGTCCAGTCGAGCCCCAGGGCATCCGGCCCCGCATCGGCCATGGCGTCAAGCCACAGGGAACCGCCTTTCGTGAAGAGAATGCAGGGGACACGGCGGCCATCGTGCTCCCTCGTGAGCCCGGCGATAATGCGCTGCATGTAGCCCAGCGAGAATTCGCGGTAATCATTCGGCGTCAGAACGCCTCCCCAGGTATCGAACAGCATCACCGCCTGGGCCCCGGCCGCGATCTGGGCATTGAGATAGAGTGTGACCGACTCGGCGAGCTTGTCCAGCAGCGCGTGCATCAGCGCCGGCTTTTCGAACATCATGCCCTTCGAAAGCGAAAAGTTCTTGGTGCTGCCCCCCTCGACCATGTAAGTGGCAAGCGTCCAGGGGCTGCCCGAGAAGCCGATCAGCGGAACCCGGCCGTCGAGCTCGCGGCGGATGGTCCGCACGGCGTCCATGACATAGCCCAGATCATCTTCCGGATCCGGTACGCCGATAGCGTCCACATCCGCCTGTGTACGCACCGGGCGTTCGAATTTCGGCCCCTCGCCCTCGCCGAAATAGAGACCCAGTTGCATGGCATCAGGAATCGTGAGGATGTCCGAGAAGAGGATGGCAGCGTCCAGCGGGAAACGCTCGAGCGGCTGGATTGTGACCTCGCAGGCAAGATCCGGGGTCTTGCAGAGCGTGAGGAAGTCACCCGCCTTGCTGCGCGTGGCCCTGTATTCCGGAAGATAACGTCCCGCCTGGCGCATCATCCAGACAGGTGTCACGTCGACGGGCTCACGCATCAGGGCGCGCAGAAAACGATCGTTCTTCAATTCACTCACGGTAAATTCCAGCTCACAGAGCGACAAATGCGCGCTATTCTAGCATTCCTCGTCAGCAGGCCACAGAGTAACCCCCATGCCACCCGTTCGCAGCTTCGACAGACAGCTTCCGCACATCCATGCATCGGCATGGATCGACCCGACCGCCCTCGTGATCGGCGATGTGGTGATAGGCGCGGACAGCAGCATCTGGCCCATGAGTGTCGTGCGCGGCGATGTCAACAGTATCCGGATCGGTGCTGCCTCCAATATCCAGGACGGCACTGTGTTGCATGTCTCCCATGCAGGCGACTATGGCGAAGGCGCTGCACTGAGGATCGGCGACGAAGTCACCGTTGGCCACAGGGTCATCCTGCATGCCTGCACCATCGGAAATCGCTGCCTGATCGGGATGGGGTCCGTCGTCATGGACAATGTTGTTGTCGAGGACGAAGTGATCCTCGGCGCCGGTTCGCTGGTGCCGGAGGGCAGGCATCTCGAGAGCGGCCACCTCTACCTGGGACATCCGGCTGTAAAAAAACGGCCGCTCACGGAACGTGAACGCACGTGGCTGAAGTACTCCGCCGGCCACTATGTGAGGCTCATGCAACAGCACCGGGCATCCCTCGAAACGAAGTAATTCACAGGCCCTCGACCTTCCCGATCACTTCCCGACAAGCCTCGCAATGCCCCTGCTTTATGGTTTTCCCTGAGAGACAACGGTCCTCGAAGAGGGCAACGGACATAGAGACTTATCGTAAATAGTTCAATGAAAGTGTGCAAATATCACAAAAATGTTGCAAAATCTGAAAATCCCTGACTAGCGGACTGACAGGCAAGGAGTGCCACAGAGGTGAGAAACACAACAAGCACCGTCAGAGTGTACAACCAAACTGAGCGGGATAAAGAAACGAAGATGGATAAACTACCACACATTGTGCTGCTTGAAGACGATCGTCCCACACTGGAGATGTACAACACCTACCTCTCCGAAACAGGCCTGAAAATTTCAACTGCGGATAGTTGCAGCCAGGCCAGGGAACTGCTGAAGAAGGGTGATGTCGACCTTGCGGTGATCGATCTCAATCTGCCTGACGGTGACGGCATCGAGCTTCTGAAGGAGATTCGCCATATCTCCACGATACCAGTCATCGTGGTCACCTCCCGCGAGGATGAGATCGACAAGATTGTCGGGCTCGAACTGGGAGCTGACGACTACCTTGTGAAGCCTGTCTCACCGAGAGAGTTGCGGCTCAGGGCCGGCAACATCATCAAGCGGTCGACGCGGTCACACGAGATTGTCCAGAAAGAGGCCCTGAAGAGCTGTGCCGGGATTACGCTAGACATGGAGCAGCGGCAGGCCATCCTGAACGAGAATGAGTACATCGACCTGACCAACGGTGAATTCGAGCTTCTCTGCGCCCTTTTCGAAAACCCGGAACGTCCCATCTCACGCCAGTACCTGCTCGACAGGATCAGTGGCTACACCAGTGACTCGCAGAGCCGTTCTATTGATACACTGGTCTACCGCTTGCGCTCGAAACTGAGACTGGAGGCAGGCAAGGTCATTCTGACCGTGCACGGATTCGGCTACAAGCTCGTCTGCAACGGGAACAAATAAGGCGGCCTAGGCCAGCAGGCGATTGACCTGCTCCCTGTCCGGCGAGATCTGGTGGATAACGGATTTGACGGGCCTGATGCAATCGGCAAAATCGCCCTGCTCACACAACCTCTGTGTCTCCTTGAGCTTTGTCCGTGATGCGAGCAAACCGTAATTCGCACAGCTTCCGGCAAGCTTGTGCGCAAGATCGGCAGCCGCCTTGCTGTCCTTCTCCCTGATCAGTTGCAACAACTCCTGCAATCCTTTCTCGAGATCGATAAAAAACATCTCGATCAGCTTCGACACCTTTTCCTTGCCAACCACCTCGATCAGCTGGTTCAGCGCAGTAGGATCGAACGCCGTCGTCTCCACGCCTCCCGGGTTTTGCTCTGCATTGCCGTTCTCCAGCAGTCGAGCGATTTCGGCGGGTAAGGCGGGGCGCTTCAGGACGGTGAGCATTCCCTTCTGCCTCGCCGCCTCGATCAGTTGCGAATCCGGTTCCGTACTCAGACCGATCACAGGTGGAACAGGCTGGTCGGGCGTCGCAGAGAGGTGCAGCGTCTCGTAGAGCTCGAAACCGCTCATATCGGGCAGGTTGATATCCGTGAGCACAACATCGAATATGTTGTCTGGCATCATGGCGAGTGCCTCCTTGCCACTCTCGACACTGACGGGTGCATCGCCATTGCGTACAAAGAGCTGAGGCATCATTTCGCGGCTGAGAAAGTCATCACCGACGATGAGTAATCGCATGAGACTAGTCCCCGGAATATTCCGGCGCTGATAGCCGCAACCGGGCCTGTGTGGTTCGAGAGGAAATCATCATTGTTATTCTAACCCGACTCCTGTTACAGGCGATGTTGATAGAAAGGCAGTTGCTCATTCATCCCCGGACAACCGGAAGGTTCAAGCCGTTTTCAGAGTTGTCCCGGCAAGCCGGGACGATCGCAACCAAGCACACACACCCTTGTGAACCCTGGCCTGGTGTTGTCCATCCATGAGCAACTGCCGAGATGGAAGTCTATGCGAAGCACAACAACAGTTATTGACAATGCAGTAAACAAATCGTCACGCTACGAATTGTTTACAATCTGTTTTCAGACCGTTGAGAGTAACGACTCGAGATGCCCGCAGAACTCGATGAAAGACAGAAAAGGCTGGTCGCCC